>NZ_DASUBE010000025.1:0-3418 GCF_035763405.1 Edaphobacter sp. | reverse complement strand
GGAGCATCCCGCGTCGCGTCAAACTCTACCCGAGAGAAGACCTCGCCGCTCTCCCTAAGCCCTAAGCTCTGGGCCCTATGCCCTATCTTCCCTACCAGCGACCGCAGCCTCGCAATGCAAGCCTCGTCATTCGGCTCCTTGAAGTCCACCGTGCCCGAGATCTCCGCGTGCATCGTAGCCCCGCCCAGCTCCTCCGCGCCCGTCTTCTGCCCAATCGCCGCCTGCACCAGCGACGGCCCCGCAAGAAATAGCCCCGACCCCTCCGTCATCAGCACCGTATCGGTCATCACCGGCAGATAAGCTCCGCCCGCTACACACATCCCCATGATCGCCGTAATCTGCGGCACCCCTAGCGAACTCATCACGGCGTTGTTGCGAAAGACGCGCCCAAAGTCGTCCTGATCGGGAAACACGTCCTCCTGCAGCGGCAGAAACACTCCCGCCGAATCCACCAAATACAGCGTAGGAATCCGGTTCTCCAGCGCAATCGTCTGCGCGCGAATCACCTTCTTCGCCGTCATCGGGAAGAACGCGCCCGCCTTCACCGTCGCGTCGTTGGCGATGATCATGCACAGCCGCCCGCACACGCGCCCCAGTCCCGTCACCACGCCCGCCGCCGGAGCGCCGCCATACTCCTCATACATCCCATGCGCCGCCCAAAGCCCCAGCTCCAGAAAATTCGGCAACGCTGTAGAACCGGGCACGGATGCGGGTGCCCCAGGTCTCGATTCTGAGACCTGGGTTTCCAGAGGCTCTGGATCGAGCAACAAAGCCATCCGCTCTCGAACGGTCAGCCGGCCTTTGCCATGTTGCGACTCGGCAGCCTTAGCCCCACCCCCCAGCCGAATCTCATCCTCCTGCTTCCGAATCGCCGCCATCAAAACGCGCAAAGCCTCGCGGTTCGCGCCAAACCGCGCCGCCTTCACATCCACCTTCGACGCCAGCCCATTTCCCAGCTTCAAATCATCCGCCATAACACCCCGCAAAACATGTCAGCATAGCAGGATACAGTGTCATACTGTCGTCAATGAATCTCCGCCCCACCGACGCGCTCCTCGTCATCGACGTCCAGAACGACTTCTGCCCCGCAGCCAACGGCATCGGAGGCGCGCTCGCCGTCCCCGAAGGCGACCAGGTCGTACCCATCATCAACAAACTCGCGCAGAGATTAGAGCACGTCATCCTCACGCAGGACTGGCATCCGCCGCAGCACATCTCCTTCGCCACCACGCATCACCTCCAACCCTACGAGAGCATCGAAGCCCCTTACGGTCCGCAAACCCTCTGGCCCGAACACTGCCTCCAGCACACCGAGGGCGCAGCCCTGCACGCCGCGCTCGAAATCCCCCACGCCGAGCTCATCTTAAGAAAAGGCTTTCGCCGCCACATCGACAGCTACTCAGCCTTCCTCGAAAATGACCACACGACGCCCACTGGCCTGGCAGGTTATTTACGTGAACGCGGACTCAAACGCCTCTTCCTCTGCGGCCTGGCCTACGACTTCTGCGTCCGTTACTCAGCCATCGACGGCCACAACCTCGGCTTCGAGACCATCGTCCTCGAAGACGCAACGCGCGCCGTCAACCTGCCCGGCAGCGTCGACGAGACGAACGCTGCGCTTGCTCAGCATGAAGTCCGCAGATGGAAGGCGGCGGACCTGTGGGCGAAAAAATCCGACCCATCATTCGGAGCGGGTTGAGAATGCCTGCGCGCTCGCTTAGGATGCTTTCATGCTTCGGGGGCGGTGGCGCATCGTTCGGAGTTGTGGTGTGGTGCTCGTGGCGCTGTTTGCCGTGAGCGCTGCGTATGCGCAGGCCGGGGATCCGGTCGGGGTGGCGTTCGAGCAGGGCAGGGCCGCGTTCAAAGCGGGCAAGTACGGCGATGCGATTGCCGACCTGAAGAAGGCGCTCGCAATCGATCCCGACTATACGATGGCCAAACTTTATCTGGGTGCGAGCTATGCCATGCAGGTACAGCCCAACGTGAAGACGCCGGAGAACCTGGCTAATGCCGACGCGGCGCTCGTCGTGCTCAGGCAGATTCCGGAAGAGGACGAAGGCTATCACAACGCGCTGAAGCTGATGTCGCTGGTGTATCGCAATACCGACAGGCTGGACGACGCGCGTGAGATGGAGCTTTCGGCGCTGAAGATTGACCCGGACGACGCGGAAAGCCATTACACCATCGGCGTGATCGACTGGCGGGCTGCAACGCAGTTTGCCGTGTCGGCTCTGGCGGCGGACGGACAGACGGATGACGGCGCGGGCAACGCACACATGAGTGCCGATACATGCAGCAAGATCAAAGAGCACAACACGCAGCTCGTGGAAGATGCCATTACGCATCTGACGCGCGCGCTGGAGCTTCGCGCCCACTACGCGGATGCGATGGGCTATCTGAAGCTGGTCTACCTGCGCCGAGCCGACTTCGACTGCGATGACCCGGGCGCTCGCGCGCAGGACATCGAGCTGGCGAACCGGTGGGGCAAGCAGGCTGACGTAGCGAAGACTGCCGCCGCAACGCACTGAGCGTGCGCGGAGTCATCTCCACCTTACGGCAACTTTGCCGCTTCGGCCTCCGGGTCCCAGTGGTCGCGGCCTGCGAGGAAGTTCCCGGGCAGATACTGTTTTGCTTCGGCTGCGGTGAGTTGGTGCGACCACGGCGCGCGGGCCGCAGGATTCGCACCGGGACCAGTGCTGCCTGATTCCGCGTAGTATGCGGTGGCTTCATTCGCGGCGCGGCCCCAGTTGTTCCAGCCTGCGGGCGCGAGGTCGGCGGGCAGGTCGGTATGGATGTAGACAACGCGCGAGTAGGGTCGCCATGGACGTCCAAGGCCGATCATCCGATGCGCGGAGGCGGTACTCTTTGCGCCAGGCGTCGAGGGACTCATCGGCTCGGTGGCGTCGATGGCGCTGGTGACGCGGCTGTTCAGGATGACGTAGCCGGTCGTCTGGTCTGCTGAGGTGCGCGACTGCGCAGTGATGAAGCCGGGGCCGTTCGAGTTGAGCGTGTCGCGGTCGAAGACGGCGGCGGCGTTGCCGAAGATGTAATCGACGCCGCCTTCGATGTAGCTGTCGACGTAATATTGGCGTCCGTAGTCGGCAAAGAGTGTGTCCTGATGGCTCAGGAAGCGGCAGTGTTTGAAGATGCTGCGATCGGAGCGGTCGGCCACGGCGACAGCCTGGCCGGTGTTGCCGGCGGAGTTCTCGAAGGTGAGGTTGTCTGCCTCGAAGCCCGCGCCGTTGATCTCCACCGTCTCGGTGAAGAAGGTGCCGCCTGCTTGCTTCGCGTTCAGCGAGTTGGTGATGACGGTGTCGGCGGGCGATTTGCCCATGCCGATGAGCGTGATGTTGGGATGGTTCTGCGTGATGATGACGCGCTCGTGATAGGTGCCGGGCGCGATCTCGATGTAGACGCG
>NZ_DASUBE010000024.1:0-6370 GCF_035763405.1 Edaphobacter sp. | reverse complement strand
CCGCTACTGCCCGAAGTTGACCGACTCAATTCCCAGAAACTGCGCCGCCTGCCCCAACTCTTCTTCAATCCGAAGTAGCTGGTTGTACTTGGCGATGCGGTCCGTGCGACTGGCCGATCCTGTCTTGATCTGTCCTGCGCCCGTGCCAACCGCGAGGTCAGCAATGAACGTGTCTTCGGTCTCGCCCGAGCGGTGCGAGATGATCGACGTATACCCATAACGCCGTGCCAGCTCAATCGCATCCAGCGTCTCTGAGATCGTCCCAATCTGGTTCACCTTAATCAGGATCGAGTTGGCAATCTTCTGCTCGATGCCCTGCTGCAACCGCGTCGTGTTCGTGACGAACAAATCATCGCCCACAAGCTGCACAATGTCGCCGATCTTCTCGGTCATCAGCTTCCAGCCGTCCCAGTCGTCCTCGGCCAGGCCGTCTTCGAGAGAAACAATAGGATACTGGCGCACCCAGTTCTCCCAGAACGCAGCCATCTCGGCCGAAGTCTTCTCGCTCTTGTCCGACTTCTTGAAGATGTACTTGCCCTTGTCCTTGTCGTAAAACTCGCTCGAGGCCGGATCGAGCGCAATCGAGATGTCCTCGCCGGGCTTGTAACCGGCAAGCTGGATCGCTTCGAGAATCAGTTCAATCGCCTCGGCGTTCGACTTCAAGCTCGGCGCAAATCCGCCTTCGTCGCCGACAGCAGTGTTGTAGCCCTTCTTCTTCAGCACGCCTTTCAGTGTGTGGAACACTTCCGTACCCCAACGCAGCGCATCCGAAAACGACTCCGCGCCCACCGGCATCACCATGAACTCCTGAAAGTCCACGTTCGAGTCAGCGTGCGAGCCGCCGTTCAAAATGTTCATCATCGGCGTAGGCAACAGGCAGGCATTCACGCCACCGAGGTAGCGATAGAGCGGCAGCTTCAGCGCGGCGGCCGAGGCGCGCGCGCAGGCCATCGAGACCGCAAGAATCGCATTCGCGCCCAGCTTGCCCTTGTTCTCCGTGCCGTCCAGCGCAATCATCGTCGCGTCAATCAGCCGCTGGTTCGAAGCGTCCATGCCGGTCAGCTCGGGCGCCAGCACCGACTCCACATTCTCCACGGCATTCAGCACGCCCTTGCCCAGGTAGTGCTGCTTGTCGCCATCGCGCAACTCTACGGCCTCATGCTCGCCGGTAGAGGCTCCGCTCGGAACCGCCGCTCGGCCTTTGGCTCCGCCGTCGAGCGTAACGTCGGCTTCGACAGTGGGGTTTCCGCGTGAGTCCAGAATCTCACGCGCGTGTATCGAGACAATCTCTGTCATGTTGCTCCTCTGTGTGGGGGTTCTAAAATTTTGTTCGACGACGCGGTGCATCAGCCGGTCGTTCAGCTTCGGACGGCGGTCTACAGAGACCGTGCGACCGCCCGGAAGAGCAATCGCCTGGACTATATCTGCTTTAAATGGACTCACCAAAGCTGATTCTAACAAAGGATTTCGACAGGCTGGGGGAACCTTCGTATTTCCATTCCGCACCCTGAGCGAAGTCGAAGGGGAAGGAATCTACCTTTTCCTTGAACCAGCACAAACCCTCAGATGCCCCATCCTTCGCAACTTCATCGCGAAGGATGGGAGGGTACAAACCTCACCCACCCCAATACCAGCCCCAAAAACGCGTCATCTCGACCGAAGGCGGCGCTTTTTGCCGCCGCAGCGGAGAGACCCCCGTATTTCGCGCCCTCCATCCACACGCCGGATTGTTAGCAGGGTCGATTCCCTGCCATGAATTTGCCACACACACATCCGGGGAGAATCTACCCTTTTGGTTGGGGCAAGCGTCGTACCAACAGGCGCTTTTATCCCTCTACGAGGAACCAAGCCATGAAAGTACAACTCACCGTCGCTGCGTTTGTCATTGCCACCCTGCCCGCTCTGGGATACAGCCAGATGACCGGCGTCTCGCACCCGGATGAGACCGATATTTCGACCAGTGAGCAGGCCCAGCCGACGCCCGTGCTCACCCCGCGCACCCAGCCGGCCAAGCCCGCCGCCGGAACCCCGGCCGCAGCGCCCGCCGTCACCTACGGGCCATACGTCCCCTACACAGGACCCAAGGTCGCTGGCACCACCGCCGCCCCCACTACAGCAGACTATGAGGCCGCCGACGAGGCCCTGCCCGATGGCACCGCCGACGGCAAGATCGTCACCAGTGTCCCCGACGTTCCCGGACAGCTTCGTGAAGGCACCCTATTGCAAACGCGAATGTTGGAAGAACTCTCCACCTCCACCACCGCACCCGGCTCACGCTTTACCGCCGAGATCATGGCCCCCGTCGAAAAGGACGGTCGCATCATCATCCCCATCGGCTCCATCCTCGAAGGAACTGTAACGAGCGTGCACGAGGGCCACAGAATCACCGGCGCAGCCTCGATGCATCTGGAGACCCGCGACATCCTCCTCCCGGACGGCACCAGGTACGTCGTCCATGCACAGTTGACCGACACCAGCCGCAGCGACTTCAACGTGAACAATGAGGGCACACTGAAGCGCCGCGACAACAGAAAGCAGGAGGCCGGAATCCTCGCGTTGACCGCCGGCAGCGGTGCCGCAGCCGGTGCCATGGTCGGCGGCGGAGTCGGCGCGCTGGTCGGCGCAGGTCTCGGCGCAGGTGTCAGTTCGATCATGTGGTCCAAGGCCGACCGTCAGGCCACGCTGCCCAAGGACGTTCGCCTCACCTTCAGCCTCACCACTCCAATGATGATTACGCCCCTCAGCGGCGCCACCGCAAATACCGCAGCGCTCGCTCCCGCACAATAACAGCACCCGCATCATCACCAGAGAAACGCCCCGGTCTGCCCGGAGCGTTTCTCTTTGCAATCCACTTTTTTCTTGCCATTCTCTCTTGTCGTCATCCCCGAAGGGAATCTGCGTCTCGCACCGTCACGCACGAACTACACCCCGATGGAAAATGCCTGTCGTCTCAACGGAATCCTGAATCATCCCACAGACAATTTGACTGAATCGAAGTACGCCTCCACACCCTGCCCCTCTGTAGACGCGCACAACAGCCCGACCTCCAGCGACGGCTGAGCAGGAAAATACGCCTGGCGCACAGACTGAAACGTCTTGCCATCAAGCGAGCACAGCGCCTCGATCGATTCCTTTCTGCGAACGATGCGCCACCAGACAGGATCGGTCTGCGTCAGGTCCTTCATTGTCGCCCAGTCCGAGAAGCCGCGCGTCACAACGGTGCTGGCATACCGGACGCCATCGATAAACTCAATGCCGCCCTTCATCCAGTTTTCCGCATCGTGACGCACCATAAATCCCGCCTGGTCGTAACGTGAGACAAAGCGCCCGTTGATTCTTGCCTCGAACGTAAAGTCACCCGCAACCGTCAGATGAAAGAAATTCCCGTCGTCGATAATCCAGTCGGGGAGCCGGTAGAAATCCGCCTTAGGAGTCGAATGCACCGTAAGCTTTCCGCCTTCAAGATGAAACGAAGGCGGCTCGTTCATCCATTTCATCCGCAAGAGCGGATCAGATTGCGTCGCCGGTCCCTCGGCGGCAAGAAATGACGCGGTTCCGGCAAGCTGCGCCAAACACCCGTACTTAATCGATTGAGATAGAAATGTCCGGCGGTCCGAATAAGCCATGCGTTCTCCCTTGGAGGGATTCTAGCAGGGCCCTTGAGCATCTCCATTCCATAGCGCAGCGAAGGAGCGTACTGTCCTATGAACTGGCACAAGCCCTCGGATGCCCATCCTTCGCGGCTTCATGCGAAGGGTGGGAACGCACAAACCTCTCCCACCCCTAGTCCCGCACCTGCGCCAGCAGCCGCTTCCAGTTCTTCTGATTGCGGCGATAGCTCTTCTTCAGGTCTTCGAGGATGCGCTCGAAATCCGTGTGCCCCTGCAGCTTCCGCCACGCAGGATTCTTCGAGAACCACGGATAGTTCTCGTTGCCCAGGTAGATGGCGCGGCGCAGCCAGTGCAGCGCCTCCGACTCATCACCTTCGAGAGCAAAGTAGGTAGCCAGACGATAAGCCATCTCACTGTCAGCCTCGGCGGCGGAGAGCGTCTCGTCGATGATGAACGTAGCGGCCTTCTCGCGCTCGCCAAGCTGCACGTAGCAGAGCGCAATCGTCGGGAAGACGATGCGGATCGATTTCTCGTCGCGGATGACGCCTTCAAGCGTCTCGATGGCTTTGGTCAAATCGCCTGTGCGCATCTGCTGGTAGCCGAGCGAGATGCGCAGCATCGGCTGCTTCGGCTCAAGCGTCAGTCCCTTTTCCAGCTCGTCGGCGGCAAGTTCGAGCTGGTTTTGATACTGATAGACGCGCGCGCGATGGTTGTAGATCATCGCCGCATTCGATGGATTCATACGCAGCGAAGCGTTGAACTGCTCCATCGCTTCGTCGTACATGCCGTCGATGCGCAGTGTCAGACCGGCGACCAGGCGCACATTCCAGTCGTTGCCGGCGGTCTGGAGCAGGTGCTCGATGCCGTGGCGAGCGGACTCCTTCTCGCCGCGCGAGAGCAGCATGTAGACACGGTAGAGGTTCGCTTCGACCGATCCGGGATCGAGCGCGAGTGCCTTATCGAAGGCGCGGCGCGCTTCGACCAGGTGCATCTGTCCGCCGAGTCCGTGGCGCGTGTACTGCAGGTGCGCGATGCCCAGGCCGGACCAGCCGGGCGCGTACTTCTCGTCGAGCTTGACGACCGAGGAAAAGAGCTCTGTCGCGCGGTCGAGTTCGTCGCGGCTTCCCGTGCGCGTCATAAACGACGAGAGCAGCGCGCGGGCGCGAAGATACTCTTCGGACAAATCCTCCGAGAGCGGCTCGGCGCGGTGCTGGTTCTCGTTCGCCGTCGTTTGCAGGTTGCCGAAGCCTTGCAGCGTGCTGAAGACCTCGTTGCAGATCTCGGCCTGCACGCTCACCAGGTCGAACGACGCGACATTGATCGAGCCTCCCGCGCGAACGCTCTGACCGTTCACATCGAGCAGTTGCCAGTTCAGGTCGAAGCCTTTGTCAGAGCGAAGAAAGTTTCCCGCGAGCACGAAGTTCACCATCAGCTTCTTGCCGATCGAGAGCGGGTCAAGCTGCTGCGTCGGCACCGTCATCAGCGAGCTGGACGGCCTGACTACGAGCGTGGACATGCGGGCCAGCCGTGCAGCGATGGCGTCTGCCAGTGCGTAGCCATAGAGCGGAGCAACGTCGGCGGGGCCGAAGTTCACGAAGGGCAGGACGACGATGCTGTTCTGCCTGCTGGCGGCCGAGGTGCTCGATTCGCGGAACCGCTCGGCGAGCATCGAGAGGATGCCGGTCGTTCGCTTCTCTTCCTCCGGCGTTTCGAGCGAGACGACCGGCTCGCCGGGGATGACAACCGAGTCGAGCTGCATGGCCATCATGATGGTCTTGAGCGCCTCGCGGACCTCGGCGGCGGACCCGAAGCGGGCCGAAGGCTGCTTCTCCAGGCAGCGCAGGATGACGCTCTCCAGCTCGACCGGGAGGTGCGGTGCGATCTCGCGGATCGAGGGCGGGTCGGCGTACTGGGTGGCGCGGATGGTCTGGAACTCGGGGGCGTCGGGGCGGTGGAAGGGATGGCGGCCGGTGGCGAGCTCGTAGAGGACGAGGCCGAGGGCGAAGATGTCGGACTGGACGCTGGACTGGCCGGTGACGAACTGCTCAGGCGCCATGTAGGCGATGGTGCCTCCGCGCGCGGTGTAGGTGGCGCCGGCGAGCGGCACGCCGGGCTTGTTGGCAGGGCCAGAGGGATCGAAGTCGAGCTTCTCGGGCGCGAGGCGGCGGGCGAGGCCGAAGTCGAGGATCTTGATGAGGCCGCCGTCGGTCAACATGACGTTGGCGGGCTTCAGGTCACGGTGGAAGATGCCGAGCGAGTGCGCAGCGGAGAGACCGTCGGAGATCTGAATGCCTGCGGAGAGAACAAGTTGCAGGCTGGCGGGGCCTTCGGCGATGAGCTTGTCGAGGCTCTTGCCGGGGATGTACTGCATGACGATGTAGGCTTCTTCGCCGTCGCCGCTCTCGGCCGGGACGACGCCGACCTCATAGATGGCGCAGACGTTGGGGTGGTCGATGGCCGAGGCCATGCGCGCCTCGCGGAGCTGGGTGGCGCGCATCTGCTCGGTCGATAAGTTTCCTCGCTTGAGCAATTTGAGCACGACTGGTCGCTGGAGGAGGGTGTCGTTGGCGAGAAAGACGACTCCGCTGCCACCTGCTCCGATCTTGCGGACAATTTCGTAGTGCTCGATTTCGCGGCGCTTCATAGGTCCATTATTGCAAGTCGGGCGGTGGGAAATCGTCACGGCTCAGTGAAGGCTTAACGCCGACCTTCACCGATGACACCGATCTGGGACCTCGGTACCCCCTCCCCTACTTTTT
>NZ_DASUBE010000023.1:0-8557 GCF_035763405.1 Edaphobacter sp. | reverse complement strand
GCGTCCATCGACGCGGGTGAGGCGGTCGAGCGTCTCGTAGAGCGCGTCGAACATGTCGGTATCGGAGAAGGTGGGGATGACGAGCGACTGGAGCGCCTGGGCGATGACGTCCTTGTTGTTGGTGAAGTCGGTGAGGATGTGGGTCTTGAGGTCGTAGGTGACGACGGCGATGTAGTCGTCGGGTTTGAGGGTCTGGAAGAAGGTGAAGGCCGCGTTCTCCATGTCGTAGATGTAGTAGTAGCTGTTGGCGGCGAACTCAAGCAGCATGACGGCGGTGATGGGGGCCTGGGTGGTGCGGACGCTGGTGAGTGTCTGGGGCACGCCGTCTTCGAGGACGAGAAAGTTGGCGGGCTTGAGGCCGGGGACGAACTGGTGCGTCTTGTCGAGGATGACGTTGACGTTGAGGTTGACCATGGGGACGTCAACGCGAAGGGAGTAGTTGGCGCCACCGGGGTTTTTGACTTTGGGTTCGGCGGGGGCGGCTGGCGGCGGGGGCTCGGCCGACTCGGGCTTTTTGCGGATGATGAGCGGGCCGTTGTTGATGGCCGGGCCGGTGTCGCCGGTGTCTGGCTGCTGCTGTTGCTGAGCGTTCGGCTGCTGCGTGTCGGTCTGCGCCGGAACGACTGGGAGCGCAAAGAGAAGCGCGCCGAAGAGGAGGAACAGCTTCGTGGCCGTGCGTTCGGAGTGGCTGGTCATCATTTGAAACTTTACTCCATTGTGTTGGACGGCAGGCGAGATTGATGGTGAGTGCGGTTGGAGTCTTGCTAGTCTGGATGCTGAGACGGGATGCGTATGGGAACGATTCGGGGTTGGGTTGGGGCGGGCAAGCTTTCGTGCTGGCTTGGAGAAAATGCGGGGGGCTCTCCACTGCGGCGGCAGAGAAGGTCGCCTTCGGTCGAGATGACGTGCTTTCGGGGCAGGTTGAGGGAAAAGCAGATTCCTCCGCTGCGCAACGGAATGGAAATGCAAAAAGGTGGTGGTGTGACGGGGAAGGCTGCGGGGCTGTTCGTTGCGCTGGCTCTGTGCGGACTGGGTACGGCTTGCCTGGCGCAGGCTTCAGCGACTGATGTGAGTTCGCCTGCGGCTTTGCCGGCGACTCCGCCGAAGGTGACGGAGTTTTTCCCGTTGAAGGACGTGAGGCGTGGGCAGATGGGCGTGGCCTATACGGTGTTTCAGGGGGTGAAGCCGGAGCCGATGGCCGTGGAGATTCTGGGCGTCCTGAAGAACTCGCTGGGGCCGGAGCGGGACCTGATTCTTGCGCAACTGAAGGGCGCGAAGCCGGAGTATACGGGCGTGGTGGCGGGCATGAGCGGAAGCCCGGTGTATATCGATGGGAAGCTGGTGGGGGCGCTGAGCTACAGGATCGGCGAGTTCAGCAAGGAGCCGATTGCGGGGATTACGCCGATTGCGCAGATGCTGGAGGTGCGGGATGAGGGTGCGGCGGCGGGCGTAAAAGCAGGTTCCTCGGCTGCGCTGCGGAATGGAGATGCAAAGAAAACAGATGCGGGGATTCTTCGCTCCGCTCAGAATGACAGCGATCTGGCATCGCCGGAGATGCGGCCGATTGAGACGCCGCTGGTGATGAGCGGGTTCAGCCAGGAGACGGTGGCGCGGTTCAGCGATCGGTTCAAGGCGATGGGGTTGACGCCTGTGGCGGGGTTGGGCGGCGCGGACGCGAATGCGGTGCAGCCGGAGCCTCTGGAGCCGGGCAGCGCGGTGAGCATGATTCTGGTCGAGGGCGACCTGTCGATGTCGGGCACCTGCACGGTGACGTATGTGGACCCGAAGCAACTGCTGGCGTGCGGGCATCCGATTACGCAGTTTGGGGCGGTGGACATGCCGATGACCAAAGCCGAGGTGGTGGCGACGCTGGCTTCTCCGCTGAATGCGTTCAAGATTATTAACACGACGCAGACGGTGGGTGCATTTACGGAGGACCGCGCGGCGGCGATTCTGGGGCAGTTCGGGGCAAAGGCGCGGATGATTCCTGTGTCGTTGGAGGTGACGGCCCCTGAGGGAACGAAGAGCTATCACTTCGAAGTGCTGGACAATCGCGCGCTGACGCCTTCGGCGATGCTGGTGTCGGTGTATCAGACGTTGCAGGCGACGAATGCTTCGGCGAAAGAGATGAGCTATCGGGTATCGGGCGAGATGGGGCTCAAAGGACTGCCCGCGGTGCGGCTGGGCGGCGTGATGACGGAGAGCGGGGTGACTCCGGCGGCGATCAATACGGCTCTGCTGGTGAATGATCGCTTCAGCAAAGTGTATGAGAATAGCCTGGAGCAGCCGGTGGTGACGGGGTTGACGCTGAAGGTGAAGGCCGTGCCGGAGCGGATGACGGCTACGCTCGATTCGGCGCGGCTGAGCACGATGGAGGCGCGCGCGGGTGACACGGTGGAGGTGGAGGCAACGATTGATCCGTATCAGGCGAAGGCGCGGACGGTGAAGATCAAGGTGAAGCTGCCGGTGTCGTTGACGCCTGGGCCGATGCGGGTGGTGGTGAGCGATGGCGCGACGGCGGATAAGCTGTCGACCGGGACAGGCGCGGCCCACGCGATTGGATTGGCGGATACGGTGGCGGGGTTGAACCGGCTGCACGCGAACGATGGCGTGTATGTGACGCTGCTGGCTCATGCTCCGCAGGCGGTGGTGGACGGCGAGGCCCTGCCGGGCGTGCCGCTTTCGATGGCCAATGTGCTGGAGCCGCTGAAGGCGGAACAGAAGGTGACGCTGACGGGCGAGAGCGCGGTGGCGGCGGGTTCGGTGGAGACGGGCTATGCGGTGAGCGGGTCGGTGGTGCTGGGCCTCGACATACGGCCTTGAGACTGCGAGAGCGATGCAACACAATCGTAATGGTTGCGAACTTGTTATCTGTGCGCGGTGGTTATTTTTGCTCCGCGTGGTGTTGTAGCATCTAAACTGCGGCGCGGGCGGACAACGTCCGAGCTTAAAGGAATGAGTTGAGATGAGCGAGATTCATGGTTTAGCTGCGCACGCGGCGGGCGCGCAATTGTTGCCTTTCAAGTACGATCCGGGAGAGCTTGGGCGAGGTGAGGTGGAGATCAAGATCTCGCACTGTGGAGTGTGCCGCAGCGATGTTCACCTGATCGATAATGATTGGGGTCTTACGAAGTACCCGTTTATTCCCGGGCACGAGATTGTGGGCACGGTGGTGGCGGTGGGCGCGGACGTCGCGGGCTTGAAGATGGGCGAGCGCGTGGGCGTGGGCTGGCAGGCCGATAGCTGCGGCATCTGCGAGTGGTGCAGGCAGGGTGATGAACATCTCTGCGCAAAGGCGCAGCCGACCTGCGTGGGACGCAACGGCGGCTATGCGGACAAAATACGGGTGAACGCGCGATTTGCGATTCCGGTTCCGGCGGTGCTGGAGAGCGAGCATGTGGCTCCGCTGATGTGTGCGGGGATTACGGTGTACTCGCCGCTGAGGAACCACGGGGTGCGGCCTTCGTCGCGCGTGGGGATTATCGGGATTGGCGGACTGGGACATCTGGGAATTCAGTTTGCGAAGGCGTTCGGCGCGGAGGTGACGGCGTTTTCGACGGCGAAGGACAAAGAGGCCGAAGCGAAGTCGCTGGGCGCTCACCATTTTGTGAATACGCGGGACACGGGCGCGCTGAAGAAGGTGGCAGGGTCGTTCGACTTTCTGCTTTCGACCGTGAGCGCGGACCAGGACTGGCAGGGATACGTGGGGGCGCTGAAGCCGAAGGGGATGTTCTGCCTGGTGGGCGCGGCGACTTCGCCGATTCAGGTGCAGGGCTTCTCGCTGCTGGGCGGGCAGAAGTCGATCTCGGGCAGTCCGACGGGCAGCCCGCGCGACCTGTACGAGATGCTGGATGTGGCTGCGCGGCATGGCGTGAAGGCGATCACCGAGCGGTTTGCCATGGCCAAGGCGAATGATGCCGTGGCGAAGGTGAAGAAGAACAAGGTGCGCTACAGGGCGGTGCTGGCGAATTGATGACAGCATGACCCCACCTTAGCGACGATAGGACTGTCGTGCAGATGAGGCACCCTCTCATCTGCACGGATGACACCGATTTAAGGCGACCGCGGATTTCGCGGATTACCACGGATGAAACCATCCGTCCTTTCCGCTGAATCCGTGGTCATCGTTTCTGTGACGGCCTTTTTCTTTTGCGGTGCGGCGTGTTTTAGACTCGATTCACGATGATGCGACGGGTTTTGGTGGCTGGAGTGATGGTGGCGGCTTCCCTGCTGCCGGGGTTTCTGCGGGCGCAGGGGACGAAGCTGTGGAACGTGAACAGCTACGACGAGATGGAAAAAGGCTCGACGAGCGGGGTTGCGATTCGCAGCGACGGACAGATTGAGGCCGGGCCTGCGACTTCCCTGCTTTACGCGACGGGCAAGAGCTATGTGTGGTCGCTTGGCGCAGATGCGGCGGGCAATGCGTATCTGGGATTGGGCGGGACGGCGGCTGGTTCGGCGGCGGTGCTGCGGGTCTCTCCTGATGGCAAGGAAACGCAGATTTTCTCCGGCAAGGAGCTGGCCGTGCAGGCGGTGCACGTGCTGCCGGATGGAAGTGTGCTGGCGGCGACTTCTCCTGATGGGAAGGTGTACAGGATTTCGGCGAGCGGCGGTGAGCCTGCGGTGGTGTTTGATCCCGCGATGACCGAGGAGAAGCCGAAGTATCTGTGGGACCTGGCCGTGGGAAAAGACGGCGCGGTGTATGTTGCGGCGGGCGGGCCGGCGGTGGTGTATCGGGTGCCAGCGGGTGGAGGCAAGGCTGAGGTTTTGTTCAAGACGACAGACCAGCACATACGCTGCCTGCTGATGGCTCCGGATGGGATGCTATGGGCGGGCAGCGATGGCTCGGGTGTGATTTATAAAATTTCAACGACAACGCCGGGGGCGAAGCCCTTTGCGGTGTACTCGGCAAGGCGGCGTGAGATTACTTCGCTGGCGATGGATGCGTCGGGCAATGTGTATGCGGCAGGCGTGGGGACGGGACGCGCACCGCTGCCTCCGCTGCCGGTGACAGGAACGACGAGCGTGACGATTACGTTTTCGGCGCCGGGGTCGGCTTCCTCGGTGGGATCGAACACGCTGGTGCCGGAGGGGAGCGAGATTTATAGAATTTCTCCGGACGGCTCTCCGATGAAGCTGCTGACGCTGAAGGATGATGTGGTGTATGCGCTGGCGACTCGCAATGGGGCTCTGCTGGCAGCAACGGGGAATCGTGGGCGAGTGTATCGCGTGAGCACGGATGGTTCCGGGCAGTTCAGCGATGTGGCGCACCTGGATGCTTCCGAAGGTATGGCGTTTGCCTCGGTGAAGAACGGGCTGCTTGTGGCGACGAGCAATGGCGGGAAGGTCTTCCGGCTGGGCGATGCGGTGGCTGCGGACGCGACGTACACGAGCCAGGTCTTCGATGCGAAGGAATTTTCGCAGTGGGGGCGGGCGGAGGTGCATGGGAGCGACGCCGGGTTCGAGCTGTTTGCGCGCAGCGGCAATGTGGAGAATCCGCTGATGGGTTGGAGTGAGTGGACGCGCGTGGCAGCCGATGGAAGCGTGAGTGTGCCTTCGGGGAGATACATCCAGTGGAAGGCGACATTGCACGCGGACGGTGCGCTGAATGCCGTGGGGTTGAATTATCTGACGAAGAACATTGCGCCAGTAGTGGATGAGGTTGTAGTGCAGCCTGGAGCGCGCGTGCCTCCGCCTGCGGTTTCGCCGATGAACGCGACGGTCCAGGTGGCCTTCCCTGCTGCTTCTTCGGGTGCGGTGAATATTGTGCCGGAGCCGGGCGCGGCCCCGCTGCTGGCGCAAAAGGACAAGACGGCGCTTACGGTGCGATGGCTGGCACACGACGGCAACGGCGACGATCTGCGGTATTCCATCTGGTATCGCGGTGTGGGCGAGCAGAACTGGCGGCTGCTGAAGAACAGGATTTCGGCGAGCTATTACAGCTTCGATGCGGCGCGGCTGCCGGATGGGCGCTACGAATTGAAGGTGGTGGCGAGCGATGCGCCTTCGCACACGGAGTCCGATGCACTGACTGGTGCGCGGGTGAGCGAGGTCTTTGTTCTGGATACGACTCCGCCGGTGCCTGGGGTGCTGGAAGCGGCAATGGAGAATGGAAAGATTCACGCGAAGCTGGAGGCGCGCGATGCGACCTCGCCGATTGCGCGCGCGGAGTACAGTGTGGACGCCGGGCCGTGGCAGTATCTGGAGCCGGTGGGCAAGGTTTCGGATTCGCAGGCGGAGCGGTATGACTTTGTGGCGGCTGTTCCCGCTGCGACGACGCCGGTTGCCGATGCGAACGAGCATGTCATCGCAGTGCGGGTATATGACCGCTATGACAATATGGCGGCGGTCAAGGCGGTGGTCCGCTGATGCGGGCAAAGCTGACGACGTGGCTGACGGCGTGGTTTCCCAAGTACCGGCAGGATGCACTGCTGCTGACAATCGATTTGATTGGCACGTTTGTCTTCGCGGTGGAGGGCGCGCTGGCGGGGATTGCCGCGGGGCTGGATGTGTTCGGACTGATGGTGCTGGCGTTTGTGACGGCGCTGGGCGGAGGCACGATACGCGACCTGCTGATTGGGGCAATTCCGCCCAACAGCATCCGCGACTGGCGGTATGCGGCGACGGCGTTTGCCGGTGGTGGCGCGGTGTTCTGCTTTCATGGGCTGATTCAGGAGGTGCCGGTACATCTGCTGATTACGCTGGACGCGGCCGGGTTGGCGCTGTTTGCGGTGGCAGGTGCGGACAAGGCGGTGGAGTGTGGGATTACTCCGCTGCTTGCGGTGATGATGGGCGTGGTGACGGGCGCGGGCGGCGGAACGGTGCGCGATGTGTTGCTGGCGCGGGTCCCGGCAGTGCTGAACTCGGATGTGTATGCGGTGGCTGCGCTGGCGGGGGCTGTCGTGATGCTCGTTCTGCTGAAGGCGAAGATGCCGCGCGGGCTCGCGATGAGTCTGGGTGCGGCGGTGTGTTTTGCTGTGCGGATGGTGGCGGTGTGGCAGCATTGGAATTTGCCGAGGGTGATGCGGTAGCAGGTTGGGCGAGAGACTTAAGGAAGGTCCGATTCAGTCCGCGAAGATTCCCTGAGGGGCTAAAGAGGGTGATGAAAAAGTGTCTCGCCGGGAAGAAAGAGTGCCTCAGCGGCTAAAGCCGCGTTGATTTTGCAGCGTTAGCGGCACGGCTGAAGCCGTGCCCTTAAGCAAAACTGACTTTTTCAGCACCCTCTAAAGCCCCATTGCATTGAGGGACGTGATGGCGTGGCTGAAGCCACGCCCCTTCAAAGCGAAGACTTAATCAGAGGCTCCTTATAACACCGATTTGCACCGATGACACCGATGACACCGATTTGAATGCGGCGAGGATGGATTCGATGATCGGCTCGATTTTCCATATAGGTGTAGCCCGGCGCGGTCCGGTGCGAAACGCAGATTCCCTTCGGGAATGACAATAAAAATGGGGGGCTGCCCTGGGGATGAGGAGGTCACAGGAACTATACCTCCAGGAAAACAGCGATTCGGCTGCGGGTAGTAAGCTGAGAATCGATGCGATTTGAACTCTTTGTTGCGGCGCGGTATCTGCGGGCAAAGCGGCGGCAGGCCGTGGTGGGCGTGATTACGCTCATCAGCGTCATTGGCGTGGCGGCAGGCGTGGCTTCGCTGATTATCGCGTTGGCGATTACGAATGGGATGCTGCGCGATTTGCAGGCGCGGCTGATTGGCTCGACTTCGCATGTGAGCCTGATGCGCGTGGCTGGAGATGGGATACGCGACTGGCGTCCTCTGCTGGCGAAGCTGCGGAAGGTGCCTCATGTAACGGCGGCTGCTCCGGGACTGTATGGGCAGGTGCTGGTCTCGCGCGGGGCGCGGAGCGGCGGGGCTTTGATTAAGGGTGTGATTCCGAAGGATGAGAAGACGGTCAGCGATCTGTTGCAGTCGGTGAAGGTGGGGTCGGCTGCGGCTCTGGAGCCGGTAGACTCCGGAGAGGGTCCCCATCTTAGCGCGATGAAGCCGCGCGAAGATGGGGCACCCGGCTCTTTGAATGCGATTCCGCCGATTGTGATTGGGAGCGATCTGGCGGAGACGCTTGGGGTGCAGGTGGGGGATTCTGTACTGGTAACGAGTCCGCAGGGAGAGTTGTCCCCTCTGGGAATGGTGCCGAGGTACAGGATGTTTCAGGTGGTGGGGATCTTCAAGTCGGGGTTCTATCAGTATGACTCGAGCTATGCGTTTACGCGGCTGGCCGATGCGCAGAGTTTGTTCTCGGAGCCTGATTTGATCTCGGTCATCAGCTTCAAGGTGGATGATCTTTACAACGCGGACAAAATAGGTCGCGTGATTGAGGCGATGGCCGGGCCGGGGTTCGAGACGACGAACTGGATGGTGGAGAACCGCGAGCTGTTTCGCGCGCTGAAGCTGGAGCGCGTGGTGACGTTCATCGTGCTGGCGCTGATTGTCGCGGTGGCGGCCCTGAATATTCTGATTGCCCTGACCATGATGGTGATGGAGAAGACGAAAGACATTGCCGTGATGATGAGCTTTGGCGTGCGGGCGGAACAGGT
>NZ_DASUBE010000022.1:0-27731 GCF_035763405.1 Edaphobacter sp. | reverse complement strand
GTAGGCGCAGCGGCAGAGGTACCTCCGAACACATCAATCACGCCTCCAGCCGTAAATCCACTCGTGCAGTCGGACTGGCTGCAAACAATGTAGCCGTCATGCAGCGCGCCAGAGTTGAGCGCAAAATCCGGAACGTCGCGCGACCCATCGTTGGGAACCCCGGTGCCTGTCTGCCATGCGGGCTTGGCAAAATACGCGCTCGCGCCGCCGCCACCCGCTCCACCCGCAGTAAGCCCGGTGCTGGAGTCCGTCTCGTTCCACGCCGACTCGGGAATGGGGCTCTTCACCGAGGTTGTGTTTTGGATACTGCCGCTTGTTGAAGAATTCGAATTCCAGTACAGGCTCGAATTGTTCACGTCGCCGGAGAACATCGTTCCGCCAGCAGCGGTGACAAACGGCGAGCTTGCAGGGAAATCAACCGCAAGCCCTTCGCTCGCCAATCCCGTCGAATCGCAGTCCGTGCCTCCGCCATCACCTGCCGCGCTGATCACCGTAATGCCCTGCGCATTGGCCTGCTGCAGAAGCTGATTGAAGGTGGCGATGTTGTAGTTGCTGTTAATCATGGTCTCGCACAGGCCATAGCTGTTCGTGATAATCGGGGCCACGTTGTTATCGATGGCCTGGGTCAGCGATCCACTGAAGATGTCCGTCGAATAGTAATAAAGAATCGTGGCTTTTGGGGCCGCCGCGCCCGCCCACTCCACATCGAGTGAGGCTTCGTCAATATCTCCAGAAAGCACTCCGGGATCGCTGCTCCCGGGCGCGAGCGTCGTCGTCGGCACATTGGCGGGCAAGCCTGCGGCGGTACGGAAGGCCGCGATCTGTGCGGGGAGCAGCCGCGTCTGCCCCATCACCGCAATCGTAATGCCAGTGCCATCGATCGCGGGCGAGCCGCTGATCAGCGGGTTCAGATCGTAGATGGTGTAAAAGTCACCCGGCGCAATATAGTGGCTCGTCGAGCCCGCGCTGGTATAGGTATAGTCCGGGTTCAGCTTCACCCTCCGCGACGCGCCGCGCGCCTTTGCCCTGAAGTCGTTCAGTCCGGTCACAGTCGCCACTACACCGGCAAGCGCCGAAGGCACCGTCGGATTACTCATGTTGGAGATGTGCCGTTCGCCGTTCAGGGTCAGGCTGTGAATGCTGGTACCGAATGCCTTCTCTGCCTGCGCTACCGTACCCGTAAAGGTGATGAACGTCGAACTCCGCGCTCGGCCGGTAATCTTAAATCCCTGACCGGTCAGCCACGCCGACACCTTCGCCATATCCGCCGTGCTCAGGCCAAAGCGCGCGCCGAACTGCTCCGGCGTCAGCCACTGGTGATACTCGGGCGAGTTCGGGTCCTGCTGCGCAGCCAGCAGCCGAGTCAGGTCAGCCTGCTGCGCGTCCGTCATGCTGAAGCGCACCGAAAGATCGGTCAGCGCGCGGTCCGCCTGCGCCTCTCCCAGGTCAGAGGCACGCAGCGCACGCGACGGAACCGAGTGCTCCAGCACGGCGCGCTTGTTACCCGTGATTGCCGAAGTGATCCGGTCATGGGCGCTGGCAGCTTGCAGCGGGGTGGAAACGGCAACAAACGCGGCTACAGAAAGGGCGAAGGGGACCAACAGGCGACGGGGCATAGTCTTTCCTTAACGTATCATTGCTCAACGGAACGGCCTCGAATCTCCACACGCAACGCACAGGGCCTGGAGACCCACCTGCTTAGACAGACGCTGCCGGAAAAGGTTGCGCCTACTTTTTCGGAAAGAATTTGTATCGCACCGTCCTGCCGCTCACTACAGCGCATACTTCCCCGCCTGAAGGACGTGTCGGGCCGCCTGTCTTCGCAAGGCAATCGTATCCACCGCATCGTGTTTTAACAGCCGCCGCAGAATCGTCAACTGCGTGCGCAGCGCGTCGTCCTCGGCCACCGCGGCGATCACCTTGCGGGCGGCCAGCTCAATCACCGACATCGCCTTGTCCGCATAGATCCGCGCCAGGGCCACGGGGATCGGCGGCACGCCGCTTCCCTGCGCCCCCCTGCCGTTCGCCACCATCTTCTCGGCGCGCAGAATCGCCGACTCCATTGCGTACACCTGGATAATCATGTCCGCAAGCGCGCCAACAATCTCCTGTTCATCCGCCAACTTCGCCATATACTTCTGTGACGCTGAACCGGCCGCAAACAACGTCGCCTTCTTCGCGCCTGCAAGCAGCACATGCTCTTCGGCCAAAGGCCCTTCGCGCTCGGTCTTCTCCCCCGGGCCTGCCATCACCTCGTCCATCAACTGCTTGATCGCAGGCATCAGCGCCAGCTTGCCCTCCATGGCCGACTTCATCAGCCTGCCGGTAATAATCAACCGGTTGATCTCGTTCGTCCCTTCAAATATCCGGTTGATGCGCGAGTCCCGATACCCCCGTTCCGCCGGATACTCCTCCACATAGCCGTAGCCCGCAAATATCTGGACCACATCATCCACCACACGGTCCAGCATCTCCGAGTCCCACACCTTGCAGATCGAGCACTCCACCGCGTACTCTTCAATCGCCTGCTGAATCGCACCGGCATCCTTCTTGTCCACCTCAGCCAGCGCCACGTCAATCATCCCCACGGTCCTGTAGCTCAGCGCCTCGCCCACAAAAACTCCAACTGCCGCGTCTGCCAGCTTCTCCTGTATCAGCCCAAACTCCGCAATCGGCTTGCCGAACGCCTTCCTCTCCTTTGCATACGCAATGCCGCGCGACAGCGCCATCCGCGCCGCCCCCACCGCAGCATTGCCCAGCTTGTACCGCCCCACATTCAGAATGTTGAACGCAATATGATGCCCTTTGCCCACCTCTCCCAGAAGATTTGAAACAGGAATCTTGCAGTCAACTAAGATGAGCGGACACGTCGAGCTACCGCGAATACCCAGCTTGTGCTCCTCCTTGCCCACGGTAAATCCGGGCGTGCCGCGCTCGATCAGAAACGCCGTCAACCGCTCCTTGCCCGCGTCCTTGCCCTCCTTCACCTCGCACTTCGCAAAGACGGTAAAGATGTCGGCAAAGCCCGCATTCGTAATCCACATCTTCTCGCCGTTCAGCGTATAGGTCTTGCCGTCCTCCGAAAGCACTGCCTGCGTCCGCGCATTCAGCGCATCGGAGCCGCTCGTCGATTCCGAAAGCGCATACGCCCCGACAAACTCGCCCGACGCCAGCTTCGGCAGATACTTCTTCTTCTGCTCCTCCGTGCCGTACCAGACAATCGGCAGCGTCCCAATGCCCACATGCGCCGAAAACGCCACCGAAAAACTCCCCTGCTTGGCGATGTTGTCCGCAATAATCGCCGACGTCACCTTGCCCATCTCCAGCCCGCCATACTCCTCCGGAATATCAACCGAAGTCAGCCCAAGATCGCTCGCCTGCTTAATCAGCCGCCGCGTGACGGAAAAATCCTTCGCCTCAATCTGGTCGGAGACCGGCACAATCTCCTTCTCCGCAAACTCCGCCGTAGTCTGCGCCACCTGCCGCTGCTCCTCGCTAAAGTCCTCAGGGAAGGTACAGTCGGCTGGAGCCGCATTTGAAATGAGAAAACTTCCTCCGGGGGCGACCTTCTTAGTAGGAGTGGATGCGATCAACGTGGACATGGTATTTCTCCTTGTTATTGGGTGACGCCATACTTCCCTTTCAACAAGGGCTGAAGGCCCGCTCTATACCAGCCTGGGGCAACGCCCCAGGTGGTATTGCAATATACGAAAAGGGCCGAAGGCCCGTTCTATATTCCCAATGGCTACAACTCACTCCTCGCGTGTAGCTCTTTCCAGTGTTGATACACGCTTAGCTATGGACGCTAATTGGGCAATAATTTCGCTATCAATGTTCTCGGTTATGTTCCCTGTCGCTTCGTAAGCGCGCAACATCTCGTCTGACGCGGCCAATAACGCATCGATTTGTTTCGCTTGAGCCGCAACTATCCGTATCAGAATCTCCAGAATTTCGCGCTGCGCTTCAACCTGCTTTCTGAGTGTGACATCGCTATTCAAATCTACTTCCTCCCGGCTCCCCCAGATTTACATTTGCGATTTATACCTTCGATTCAAATCGCCTCGAATATTCCAGCCGCCCCCATGCCTCCACCGACGCACATCGTCACCATGCCGTACTTTGCCTTACGCCTCGGCATCTCGCGCAGAATAGTTGCAGTCAATTTCGCCCCAGTGCAGCCAAGCGGATGACCCAGAGCAATCGCGCCGCCGTTCACGTTGAGCTTCGCCGGATCAATCCCCAGCACCTTAATCACAGCCAGCGACTGCGCAGCAAATGCCTCGTTCAACTCAATCACATCCATCTGATCGAGCGAGAGCCCCGCCAGCTTCAAAGCCTTCGGAATCGCGTAGATCGGACCGATGCCCATCTCCTCCGGGTCACACCCCGCATAAGCAAACGCCACAAACCGAGCCGTCGGCTTAATCCCAAGCTGCGCTGCCCGCTCCGCCGACATCACCACAGCAGCAGCAGCCCCATCCGAAGTCTGCGACGAGTTCCCCGCCGTCACCGCACCCTTCGCATGAAACACCGGCTTCAGCTTCGCCAGCGCCTCCAGCGACGTATCCGCGCGCGGCCCTTCGTCCTGCTTGAAGACCGACTCAACTGTCTCGGCCTTGCCCTTGTCGTTGAAGACCGTATTCGTCACCGTAATCGGCACAATCTCATCTTCAAACCGTCCTGCAGCAATCGCAGCCAGCGCCTTCTGGTGACTTTCATAGGAGAACTGGTCCATCGCCTCGCGCGTAATACCGTAGTGCTTCGCCACCCGCTCCGCCGTCAGCCCCATCGACATATACGACCCTGGATAGTTCTCCACCAGCCACGGATTTACCGAGATCTTGTTCCCGCCAAACGGCACAAATGACATGCTCTCCGTCCCGCCCGCAACAATCACCTCTGCCCCGCCGCCGCGAATCCGATCCACCGCAAGCGCAATGCTCTGCAAACCCGAGGAGCAGTACCGATTGATCGTCATGGCCGAAGCCGTCACCGGCAGCCCCGCGCGAAAGCTCGCCACGCGCGCGACGTTCATTCCCTGCTCTGCCTCAGGCATCGCACAGCCCAGAATCACGTCCTCAATCTCCGAGCGGTCCAGTTGCGGCACGCGCTCCAGCGCGCCGCTAATCGCGAACGCCGCCAGGTCATCAGGCCGCGTCGTGCGCAGCGTCCCACGCGGAGCCTTGCCCACCGCCGTGCGAACTGCCGATGCAATCACCACGTCTCTCATCACTACCACCCCTTAATTCCTCAGCGGCTTCCCCGTCTTCAACGTAAACGCAATCCGCTCCTGCGTCTTTTTCTCTCCGCACAGCGAAAGAAACGCCTCGCGCTCAAGATCCAGCAGGTATTGTTCATTGACCGGCGTGCCCGGCGTCACCTTGCCTCCGCACAACACATGCGCCACCCAGTTCGCCACCTTTGCGTCGTGGTCTGAAATGTATTGCGCCTCATGCATCGTCCACACCGCCAGCTTCAGCGTGGCCAGCGCGTTCACCCCCGGAGCCGCAATGTCCATGCGCGGCACCGGAGGCGCGTACCCGGCATCGGCCAGCGCACGCGCTCGCACCTTCGCATCCATCAGCAGCCGTTCGCGGTTCATCGTGACCACGTCCGAAGGCTTCAGAAACTCCATCGTTCGTGCCTCCGCAGCCGAGGTCGAAACCTTCGCCATCGCAATCGTCTCGAAGTTCTTCTTGAGCGCCTCGAACAACTCCACGCCCTCGCCGCGCCCGTCCGGACGGATACTCGTCCCCGCATCCACGCTGCGAATCGTCATCTCCTTACAACCTCCGCCGCCCGGAATCAGCCCCACTCCCGTCTCCACCAGCCCCATATAAAGCTCCGCATGAGGCTGCCGTGCTGTGGCGTGCAGATTAATCTCCGTTCCCCCGCCTAGACACATTCCATACGGCGCAACCACCACCGGACGCGAACAAAACTTAATCGCCTGCGTCATGTTCTGGAACGCCCGCACCGCCAGATCAACTTCGTCCCACTCCTCTTCCTGCACAGTCAGGAGCAACTGCATCAGGTTCGCCCCAACAGAGAAGTTCGCCGACTCACCCGTAATGACAAACGCCTCGAAGTTCGCAACCAGGTCGCCGGCAGGCTTCAGCGTCTGCGTAATCAGGCTCACGATGTCGTCGCCCAGCGCATTCATCTTCGAATGCAGCTCAATCGCCGCCACGCCATCGCCCAGATCAACCACCGAAGCCCCAGGGTTCTTCTTCACGACACCCTTGGCTTTTTTAATCACCTGAAGCGAAGCAACGCCCGCCGGCAGCACCACCGGCTTGTAACTACCCCCTACCGGGTCAAAGTAGAGACGCCCACTCGGCACCGAAGCATCATCCTTGTACCAGCTCTCGCCTACAGCAAGCAGCTTCTCAACGTTCGCCGCAACCGGCGCACCCGCCGCGCGCATCTTCTCCGTCGTCGTGCGCACACCGGAGGCGTCGAACATCTCGAACGGCCCAAGCTCCCAGTTGTAGCCCGCCTTCATCGCCCGGTCGATCTCGACAATGTTGTCCGCAATCTCCGGTACACGATTCGCCGTATAAGTAAACAGTTCTGTCAGAAACGGCCAGTAGAACGCTGCGGCCTTGTCCTTGCTCGCGTCTCCATGAAGTAACTGCGCAATCCGCCCGCCAGCCGACTCAACATTCTTCGCCATGTCCAGCGATGCAAACTTCGCGCGCGTGCTCGGCCTGTACTCCAGCGTCGCCGGATCAATCACCA
This sequence comes from Edaphobacter sp., assembly GCF_035763405.1. NCBI lineage: Bacteria > Pseudomonadati > Acidobacteriota > Terriglobia > Terriglobales > Acidobacteriaceae > Edaphobacter > Edaphobacter sp. The sequence continues at coordinate 20,990 of NZ_DASUBE010000022.1, read as the reverse complement.
GCCGCACATCGCGGCCCTCGGCATCCTTGCCCGCCTTCTTGTAGAAGCCCTGCCCCACCTTGTCGCCCAGCAGTTTCCTCTCCAGCATTCCCGCGATAAACGGCGCCGCCCCCACATCAGCACGCTCATCCTTGATAGCCACAGCCTGCGTTTGAAAGTTCTTCGCCACATGCGCCAGCACATCCACGCCCACCATGTCGCCTAGCCGAAACGTTCCCGTCTTCGGCCAGCCAATCGCAGTGCCGGTCAGCGTATCGATCTCTTCAATCGTCAGCCCTTGCGTTTGCATCAGTCGCATCGCATTGCTCATGGAAAACGTGCCGATGCGATTCGCAATAAAGTTCGGCGTATCGTGTGAGTGAACAATCGTCTTGCCCAGTCGTTGATCCGCAAAATGCTCCACCAAAGCCACGACAGCAGGGTCCGTATCAGGCGTGGGGATAATCTCCAGCAACCGCATATAGCGAGGAGGATTGAAGAAATGCGTGCCGAACCAGTGGCGGCGCAGCCCCTCACTCATCCCCTCGACAATTTTGTGGATCGGCAGTCCACTCGTGTTGCTTGTAACGATCGCGTCAGCGCGGCGATGCTGCTCCACTTTGCCGAGCAGCGCCCGTTTGATCTCCAAATCTTCAGCAACGACTTCAATAATCCAGTCGCATCCCGCAATCAGCGCAAGATCGTCGTCAAAGTTGCCCACCGCAATCAGCCGCGCATCTTCAGGCGAATAAAACGCCGCAGGCTTAGACTTCTTCAGGCCATCCAACGCGCCCAGCGCAAACTTGTTCCTCACCGCCTTACCCGCGTCCGCTGCCGCTCCGGGGGGAACGATGTCCAGCAACACCACGGGAACCCCGGCGTTGGCAAAGTGGGCCGCAATGCGCGACCCCATGGTTCCGGCGCCTAGAACGGCCACCTTGCGAATCTGTCTGGTCAGGGTCGTCTCAGGCGCGGCCGTGTTCAACGTCATAGTTCCCAGGCTCCATCGGGCAATCATCCCGATTGCAGCCCAGCATAATGAATGGCCATTCATACCGTCAAGCAAGTCCAGCCAATTCAAAGAGAAACAAAGATTTCCCCAAAAACATGGAAGACATTGTGCGCTCGCACTCAGTATGATTTGCCGAAGCACCTATTTCCGCCTTAGCTCGAACTAATTTGCTCCGAAAGGCAGACCGCACCATGACCGTCACAACCCGCCGAGACTTTCTGGCCATTGCAGGCAGCACCGCCGCCTCCTTCTGCTGCACCTCCACATGGGCTGAAACAAAGCCCGCGACGAATTCCAACTATAGGATGGTGGCCGCCATCGACCGCCGCCGCATCCTCTCTGCCGCCGACAAGTATCTCTCAGCGCAGCCCATCACGGTCACGGCAAGCCACAGCCCGCGCAGCAGCGGAGGTCCGCACGACTACTTCTCCGAAGGCGACTACTGGTGGCCTGACCCCAAACATCCCGGCGGTCCTTACATTCGCCGCGATGGCATGTCGAACCCCGACAACTTCAACGCGCATCGCCTCGCCCTTATCCGACTTAGCCTCATCGTTCCCGCGCTCGCCGCCGCATGGGAACTTACCGGGCAAAAGAAGTACGCCGACCATGCAAGCCTCCATCTCCGAGCCTGGTTTGTCGATCCCGCCACGCGCATGAACCCCAACCTCCAGTACGCGCAAGCCATCTATGGAGTCAGCAAAGGACGCGGTACCGGCCTGATCGACACCCTGCATCTGGTCGAGCCTGCGCGTGCGGCAACAGTCCTCATGCAGGGCGGCGCGCTCCAAGACGCCAGGGCAATTCAAGACTGGTTCGTCCAATACCTCGAATGGATGCGCACCTCAAAAAACGGTCAGGAAGAGCGCGACGCCAAAAATAACCACGGCACCTGCTGGGTCCTTCAGGCAGCCGAGTTCTCCCGCTTCACCGGCAATCACGAAGTGCGTCAGTGGTGCCGCGACCGCTTCCGCACCGTACTCGTTCCACACCAGATTGCGCCCGACGGCAGTCTGCCGCTCGAACTGGCGCGCACTAAACCCTACAGCTACTCGCTCTTCGATATGGACGTACTCTCCGACCTCTGCCAGAGCCTCTCCACCGAAAAAGAAGATCTCTGGCACTTCACCACTCCCGATGGGCGCGGCATGAAAAAGCTCATGTCCTTCATGTTCCCCTTCATCCAGGACAAATCGAAGTGGCCCTACCCGCACGACGTCGAATACTGGAACGACTTTCCCGTGCGCCAGCCTTCCCTGCTTTTCAGCGGCCTTGCCTACAACCAGCCGGACTGCATCGCTCTCTGGAAGACCCTCAACCCCGATCCCTCCGTGCCCGAGGTCATCCGCAACTACCCCGTGCGTCAGCCGCTGCTCTGGCTGCCGCAAAACAACGCCTGAACCTGCACACAAAAAAGCCGCTGCCCAAATCAGAGGCAGCGGCTTTTGTCCATCTGCAACAATCAGTGCTTCGACTCGGCCAGCTTGTGCATCTCCGAGCCCGCCAGCAAAAATCCGCCAACGCCATAAACATAGCTCGCGGAAGGCTTGAACTTCCCCGGCTGCCCGTCAATCGGCTGAATCGACCCCAGCCGCCCATCCGCGTAGATGTGCGAAAGCATCCCCGCCCAGGCCTTTTCAACAACTGGCAGATACGTCTTCCGGTCCAGAATGTGCGCATTGATTCCATACGCGATGCCATACGTTACGAACGCCGAACCCGAGACCTCTGGCAGTTCATACGCATCAGGATCGAGCAACCCCGAGCGCCACAACCCATCCTTGCTCTGGATAGCAGCCAGCTTCGCCGCCATCTCGCGAAACTGTTCCACGTACTTCGGCCTGCTCGGATAATCTCCCGGCATCATTTCGAGCACATTCACCAGCCCGCCCATCACCCAGCCGTTTCCACGCGACCAGAATAGCGGCTTACCGTTCTCCTGCTTCTGACTGAGATAGCGGCTGTCGCGGAAGTACAGATGCTCCTCGGGGCTATAAAGTTCCTTCGAGGTCAGCCACCACTCGTGGTCCACATAGTCGAGATACTTCTTATCGTGCGTGATCGAATACGTGCGCAGCAGCACAGGCGGCGACATAAACAGCGCATCGCACCACCACCACAGCAGCTTGCTCGGATCATCAGGCCGCGCAACCAGCCGGTCCATAATCTCCTTCGTGTTGGCCATCCGCACCGTCTGAGGGTCCTGCTGGTACAGCGTCAGATACGCCTGCCCCATCGCCTGATCGTCCGCATGAGGAAAGCGCGTATCGATCAGCTTCCAGTCCGACCGCTCCGAAAAATGCAACACCGCATCACGATACTTCTCATCGCCCGTCGTCTTCGAGGCCGCAAGCAAGCCATCGTAGAGCGCAGCAAATGTCCACTGCCGGTTGAACTCCTGCTCGCCTGTAGCCAACTGCCAGTCGGCCACCTTCTTCATTGCCTTATCAATCGCCTTCTTGTTCAATGCCGGCGAAAGTCCCGTAGCCAGCGGTCCGGGATCGTCCGGCGACGAGCCCGCAGTCTTGCGGTCCACCGGCACAACTTTGGTTGAAGCCGGTTTTGCCGCCTGCGCCACACACACCGCGCACGACGAAGCCAGCAGCATCGCCCCAACGCTCAGCCAAACAGCCGAGCGGCGAGCACGCGAAAAAAAGCAGAATCCATCTGTCATTTGTTCCATATCTGTTCCTCTATACAACGCTTCCATTCATCACCAGCGCCACGGCACTGCGTAGCCTCGCAGTGCTCCCATCGAACGCGGGGCGCAGTTTAGGCGCCTTCGCAAGCGCGTTTTGTTTCAGTTCGGCCTCCACCACCCTGCCAAACAAATACCATGCCGCCGTAATGTCACCAACGATAATCATCTCATTCGGGGCCAGCGCCGAAGCAATCATCCGCAGTCCTCGCCCCAGAAACGAAGCCATCTTTTCCAGCGCCAGCACAGCGTCCGCATCATCAGCCTGCGCCATCTTCACCAACGCGGCGAAGTTCGCTGGAGCCTTTCTTCCGCTGATCTCCTGAAAGTACCGCAACCCTGCTCGATTCGACGCAACCGTCTCCCAACAGCCGCGACTGCCGCATCCGCACTGCGGGCCGTCTGTCGCCATCTGCACATGCCCAAACTCACCCGCCATGCCGTTGGCCCCGCGCAGCAACCTGCCATTCGCAAAGATCCCGGTGCCGATACCCTCCGACACATTTACCACCACCAGATCACGCACACCATCGCTGTCTCCGAACCACACCTCCGAGAGCGCGCACGCATTCGCCACATTGTCCATCTCCACGCGAAGCCCCGTCGCTCGCTGAATCCGCGATTTGATGCTCAGCACCGGCCAGTTCAGGTTCGGCGCAAAAATCAATTTTTCAAGCTGCGGGTCGGCGCGTCCCGGCAGGCTCACGCCGATGCCGTCGAACGATTTGTCACGATGTGCATCCATCAGTTTACGAATAGCCGCCACCATCGGCTGAATCGCTCTCGTCGGATCGTCCGGCAGATCGACAACGTTCTGCGCAACAATCTTCCCGCCCAGATCCGTCACGGCAATCGTCGTTTGCGCTGGATGAATGTCCAGCGCAATCACAGCGCGTTGCCGGTTTAGTTCAAGAAACGTCGGCCTCCGTCCGCGAGGCGCACGACCCATCGAGCCTTCAAGTATCCATTTTTCTGCAATCAGATCTTCCACTATCAGCGAGACCGTGCTGCGCTGCAATCCCGAAACCCGGGCGAGGTCTGCACGCGAAAGCGGCTGCCGAGTGCGAATCAGATTGAAGACCAGATTCCGATTAATCTGGCGCGGCGTCTTATTTGACGCGCTCTCTTTTCTCGTAAACGTAAATCTGGGCGTTGGCGCTATAGGCATTCGTATTTCCCGATACAGCAGATTTCCTGAGCGGCACAAGCCGTAGCCAAGATCAGGCAAGAACGCAGCTTGATTCGTCTTGGTCGTTAAGAGCACGGGTTTACCCGTGTCGCATATGCTCATTTGTCGTTGGGGCTTTAGCCTCTGAGCTACGCCTTTTACAGCAATGATTTGTTCCGTAACCTCTTCAGCCCTGCGGTTTCCTTTCCTCTCTGTCCGCCAATGCTTGACATTCGTGGTGACGAGTCTTTATACCACTCAACATCGGTATATTGTCTACTCTTTGAATTATTGTTCCATCAGGGTTCCCAACCGAACCCTGTTATGCACCGCTCGCACAGCAGGAGTCCATCGCAACCATGCATTCTCGCCGCCAGTTTCTACAGAGGGGCGCCTCTACGGCGGCGCTTGCCCTCCTGTCTCGTTCTTCGCTCTATGCGTCCATCGCCACGCTCGCAGCGAACCCCGCCGACGCCGGCAACTCTCACAACGTGCGCCGCCTCGGCGACGGGTGGGAGTATCTCAAAGGCTCGCTCGGCGGCCCATGGGAGGTCTGGCACAGCAAGGAAGTCGCCGTCTGGCAGCCGGTCTCGCTGCCCCACTGCTTCAATGCCGCCGACGCCTGCGATCCCGACGTTCCCTACTATCAGGGCAACGGCTGGTATCGAACGCACGTCGCCATCGCCAATCCGTACAAGAACGGCCGCACCCTGCTGCACTTTGAAGGCGCAGGTCAAACCACCTCCGTCTACGTCGATGGCAAATCTGCCGGCAAACACACCGGCGGCTACGATGAGTTCGTCTTCGACATCACCGACCTCATCCCCTCAACCATTCCAGCTACAGGCGTCCCCATCGCCGTACTCTGCGACAACTCCCGCGACCTCGACCGCATCCCCTCCGACCTCAGCGACTTCAGCCTCTACGGCGGACTCTACCGTCACGTCAATCTTGTCTACGTCCCCGCCGTTTCGTTCGAGACCGTCCACATCCGCACCACTCTCCCCGCTCCCAAAAGCCCGGCAGCCATCACCATCGTGGCAGCGCTCTACAATCCCGCCGCAACAACCGCCCCGCTCAACATCACCGTAGAGGTAGTGAGCAGCAGCGGCGCAGCCATACATAGTTCGAAGCATGTCCTGACCCCATGGCAGGGCTCCTCCGAGATCGTCAGCTTCACCATCCCCACGCCGGAGCTGTGGAGCCCTTCGAACCCACACCTCTACCAGTGCACAGTCACGCTCGAAGGAGCCGACGCCGCATATACCGCCCACGAAACCTTTGGCGTCCGTCACACGGAATTCGTCGATCATGGTCCCTTCATGCTCAACGGCGAACGCCTCCTCCTCAACGGCACGCACCGCCACGAAGACCACGCAGGCTACGCCGCCGCTATGCCCGACGACCTCATCGACCAGGAGATGCACCTCATCAGGGACATGGGCGCAAACTTCATCCGCCTTGCCCACTACCAGCAATCACGCCGCGTCCTCGCCCTCTGCGACCGCCTCGGCCTCCTCGTCTGGGAAGAAGTCCCCTGGTGTCGCGGCGGCGTTGGCAACGAAACCTTCAAAGACATGTGCCGCCGCACCCTTCGCCACATGATCGAGCAGCACTACAACCACCCCAGCATCCTTCTCTGGAGCCTCGGCAACGAGGACGACTGGCCCACCGAATATCCTTCCGTCAATCAACAGGACATCCGCGCCCTCTTCACCGAGCTCAACGCGCTTGCGCACCAGCTCGACCCATCGCGCTTCACCACCATGCGCCGCTGCGACTTCGCCCGCGACATCACCGACGTTTACTCGCCCTCCATCTGGGCCGGCTGGTATAGCGGCCAATACGTCGAATACCAGAAGTCTCTCGAAACCCAACGCGAGCGTGTCAAGCATCTCTTCCATGCCGAGTGGGGCGCCGATAGCCACGCAGGCCGCCATTCCGAAGATCCCGACAAGGTTCTCGCCGAGGTCGCCACCGGCCACGGCACCGCCGAGCGCGGTCTCGCCTACCTCCCCACCGGCGGCTCGCCGCGCGTTTCCCGCGACGGTGACTGGTCCGAAACCTACGCCTGCAACCTCTTCGACTGGTATCTCAAAACACAGGAGACGCTCCCCTGGTTCACCGGCTCAGCCCAGTGGATCTTCAAGGACTTCACCACGCCGCTGCGTGTCGAAAACCCCGTCCCACGCATCAACCAGAAGGGCGTCGTCACCCGCGATCTAACGAAAAAAGAAAGCTACTACGTCTTCCAGTCCTATTGGACGGACGCGCCGATGGCGCACATCTACGGACACACTTGGCCCATCCGCTGGGGACGCGCCGACGAGCAAAAGATGGTCAAGGTCTACTCCAACTGCGCCTCCGCCGAACTTTTCATCAACGGCAAATCCGCCGGAATCAGGCATCGCGACAGCCAGGACTTCCCCGCTGCGGGCCTCCGCTGGATGACATTGTTTGAACCCGGGAGGAATGTCGTTCGCGTCGTCGCCTCCAAAGACGGCAAGACCGTCACCGACGAAATCACGTTCCTCTATCAGACCGAACCCTGGGGTGCGCCTGCCACCTTCAGGCTCGCAGAAGCCTCACGCACCACCGTCAACGGTCAGGAGATCGTCACAGTCGAGGCTAAGCTATACGATGCACAGGGCATCCAATGCCTCGATGCGCGCAATCGAGTGCGCTTCTCCGTCGCCGGAACAGGTACGCTGATCGACAATCTCGGCACCCCCACAGCCTCTCGTGAGGTCGAAATGTACAACGGCCGTGTACAAATCTCACTTCTCAGGAACGGCGGCCCTTCCGTCATTAGTATCCGTGCAAAAGAAATTCCATCGGCATTTTTCAACATCAATTAGGCATGTTTAGCTATTAGACAAACGATTGTTTTTTCCATTGACTTTTGTTTACTCAACGAACTATCTTGCAACCATCGAATAGCAAACAGCATACGAGAGGACCTTCCAGGGCCAATGAGGAGCATATTTACAATCCGCTTCAACCATCCTCGACCCCTTGTAGGATCACGCTCAAATAGAACTGTTCAACCATACCGCCGATGTGCTAGCGTTTTGTGCTAACGATAACATACCGACGCAACAGCGACACCCCAGCACCGGGCAGCACCACAAAAGGACGCAGGGTGTCGGAAGTTCAAAAGAATTAACCGACTGGAGGCAGAACACCATGAAATTTCATCCATCTTTCCCCCGCGCAGGTCTGTGGTCCGCCATTCTCCTGCTCCTGCTCACTGCCGTCACCGCATCCGCGCAGCTCTCCACAGCCACGCTCTACGGCACCGTCACCGACCCGGAAGGCGCAGTCGTCCCGCAGGCCAAAGTGACCATCACGCAAACGGAAACCGGCTTCGTCCGCAATGTCGTCACCAACTCCGACGGATCCTACCGCGCCGACTTCCTTCCCATCGGGCCCTATAAAATCTCCGTTGATGCCGCTGGCTTCAAGCACCTCGACCGCTCCGGCATCACCCTCACCGTCACCGAGCAGGCGCATCTCGACCTCGCGCTCGCCGTCGGCGGTTCCGAACAGACCGTAGAAGTCACCGCTGCCGTTCCTCTGCTCAACACAGGCAACTCCACGTTGGGCAGCACCGTCACCAACGTCGAGATCGACAACCTTCCCCTGGTTGACCGCAACGTCTACGCTCTACTCGACCTCACACCCGGCGTGCAGAACAACAACGATGCCGGAACGCGCGGCAACGGCGGCGTCATCAATCCGCTCGGCTACCCCGAACAGCACGTCAAGATTAACGGCTCAACCGACAGCTCCGTCGGCCAGGTCTCCTACTATCTCGATGGCGGGTCAAACATGACCGGCATCCGCAACACCGGCAACCCGCTTCCGAATCCCGACGCCATCCGCGAATTCGCCGTCCAGACCAACAACTTCTCCGCCCAGTTCGGCCGTTCTTCCGGCGGCGTCGTCACCGTGCTCACCAAGTCAGGCACCAACCAGTTCCACGGCTCCGCCTTCGAGTTCTACCGCGACCGTAACTTCAACGCGACCGAACACAATCAGCACGTCAAGACACCCTACAATCAGCACCGCTTCGGCTTTACCGTCGGCGGCCCCATCAAACGGGACAAGCTCTTTTTCTTCGGCTCCTACGCTGGATACCGTTTTATCTCCGCAAACAGCCTGACGAGCACCGTACCCAGCGCAGCCATGGACACCGGCAACTTCTCTGAAAATCTGCCTACAACTGGACTCACCGGAGCTGCCGCCTGCGCTGCCAAAGCCACATCGACGAAGTTCTATGTCTGTAATCCGGTCACGCGACTGCCCTATCCGGGAAATATCGTTCCCACAACCGACTTAGACCCCACCGTCCTCAACATCATCAAAGCTGGGTTGATTCCCACCCCGAACCCGAGTGCGCCAGGCGACACCGCGTATACCCGTCGCGACCTGCAACGCTTCACCCAAAAGACTGACGAGCAGCTCTACAAAGCCGACTATCAGATGACGGCAACGCAGCGCCTCTCGCTCAGCTACTTCCACCAGACCGGCGACTACGTTCTCAATCCCTCAGGCAATAACATCGCCAACTGGACAACCCACAACTACAAGTTCTACCAGCACAACGCCAACATTCAACACGTCTGGACGCTCACCAACAACACCGTCAACCAGTTGTACCTCGGCTACACGCGCCTCATCGGCGGTCGTATCGCCACTCCCGACCACAGCATTGCAGCCTACGGCTCCAAGTTTGCCGAACAACTTGCCGACGGATCGATCTGCGGCACCGGATCTCAGATCGGATGTTCCATGGCACAGATGTCCGTCAGCGGCTGGTTCCAGGCAGGCAATGCGATTACTGGCCCAGTCAGCGGCAATAACGTTTATCTCTTCCGCGATGTCATCAGCCAATCGCACGGCGCCCACACGCTTTCCTACGGCGGCGAAGCCAATCTGGAGAAGGATGCACAGCAAACACTCCTGAACAACTATGGTGTCTTCAGCTTCTCGCAAGTCAACAACACCAAGGGCAGAACTTCGGCGGCCATCACCGACTTCTTCTTCGGTCGCCCCGCATCCATGAATCAGGACGTCCCCGTCTACGCCAACGGCAACTACTGGAACTACGGCCTCTTCTTCCAGGACGACTGGCGCATTCGTCCCAACCTGACCCTCAACCTCGGCGTTCGTTACGACGTGCAGACCGCACCGGTCGATACCCAGCGCCGCAATCTGAACTTCATCCCCGGCGTGCAGTCCACCAAAGTCCCCACAGCGCCTCTCGGTGTCCTGTTCGTGGGCGACAAAGGCGTACCCCAGGGCGGAGCGGCCACCAAATACAACCACGTCTCCCCGCGCATCGGCCTTGCGTGGACTCCCTTCAGCGACGGCCGCACCGTCTTCCACGCCGGCGGCGGCATCTTCTACGGCAGCGTCGCAGGTAACCTCTTCGACTACCCCTCCAACGGCCTGCCGTTCTCCGGCCGTCCCAAGTACAACAAAGTCATCTCTGTAAACGACCCCTACACGGGAGACCCGAGCGAGTTCTGCCCCAACCCCGAAGGCGGCTGCACCACTGGCGTCTCGCCGTATCCCTATGTCTATAGCCCCACAAACGTGAAGTTCTTCGTGCATCCTTCGGCCATCATCGCCTTCGACCGGAACTTCGATTGGCCAGAGATCTACCAGTTCAACGTTGGCTTCCAGCAGCAGTTCACCCACGGCTTCGCCGTTACCGCAAACTATGTCGGCTCCATGGGCCGGAAGCTACCCATATTCAACGACATCAATTACCCCATCTACACTCCGGGTGCGCCCGCCACTGCGCCTAAGGCAGGAACGCCTGCGGCCGCAGTGGGTGCAAACTATCCGAACACCTCCGCCACCATCGACAACCGCCGTCCGTTCAACCAGACCGCTGCTCTCGGCGGTACAGGCTCACCTGCAACAGGCGGTCTTGCCGGCAATCCCACCTACCAGTCCGTCAATGTCATTCAATCCTCGGAATCCGCCAACTACCACGGACTCCAGATCTCCGCTGTGCAGCAGCTCACGCATGGCTTCAGCATCCGCGGCTTCTACGTCTGGTCCAAGACCCTGCAAAGCGAGCCGCTCGACAGCACAGGTAACACCGGCAACAGCGCCGCCACTGCGCCCGAAGACCCGCACTTCAAGTTCCTGGACAAACAGCGGTCCGACTTCGATCAGCGCAGTGTCAGCACCATCTCCTTCGTCTACAAGCCGACGTATGGCTTCCAGAACTTCGCAGCCCGCCATCTGGCCAACGGATGGACCGTCACCGCCATCCTCCGTATGCAGAGCGGTCAACCCTTCAACATCACCACCGGCACCGACGTTAACGCCGATGGCAACAACAACGACCGGCCCAACCTCTCCGGCGACGGCATTCCCCACACCAACAAAGGCAAGTCGCGTGTTGCGGAGATGCAAAGCTGGGTCAGCGCAGCGCCGTTCTGCACCTTCGATCCTTCAACCGGAGCTTGCCCCGGCATCGGCCCCGGCGGAGTGGACGGAACCTACCGCGCCAACTCGCTCGATGCTCCCGGCCGGCGCGGCATCGACGCTTCCCTCTTCCGCGAGTTTCAGATTCACGAGAACCTGAGATTCCAGCTCCGCGGCGAGGCAACCAACGTCTTCAACCTCACCAATCTGCCCGCGCCTTCATCGACGAGCGGCTCAACGGCCTTCGGTCGCATCAACGGCACCATTCAGGGTGGCAGCTTCTCCAACCGCATCATCCAGGTGGGCGGACGCATCCTCTTCTAAGGCAACCTGCAATCATGTCCCGGAGCGCACTCCACGCTCCGGGATTTTTTTGTCCGCAGCAGTCCACCCTTTTCTGTCGCGCCAATGTTGTCATTCTGAGCGCAGCAGCCTGCCCTGAGCAAAGTCGAATGGGAAGAACCCCCGCATTTTGCTCATTGCTGCACGAATTCTCCTTCTAAGGAGCCTCTGATTAAGTCTTCGCTTTGAAGGGGCGTGGCTTCAGCCACGCCATCATGTCCCTCAATGCAATGGAGCTTTAGAGGGTGCTGAAAAAGTCAGTTTTGCTTAAGGGCACGGCTTCAGCCGTGCCGCTAACGCTGCAAAATCAACGCGGCTTTAGCCGCCGAGGTACGCTTTCTTCCCGGCGAGACACTTTTTCAGCACCCTCTTTAGCCCCTGAGGAAATCTTCGCGGACTTAATCAGACCTTCCCTAAAGCTCGCTCAACCTCGACGAACCGCTCTGGCCTGTAACTCCCTTCAGGCGTTTCGGTATAGTTAGAATCTCTGGCATTCTCCCTTGGAGGTCGTTTCGTGCGAGTACGAAGTCAAGCTGTGGCTGCCGTCCTGCTGAGCATCACCCTCTGCTGCGCGGCCAGCGCGCAGTATCTCGAAAGTCTTGAAAAGCGGACCACCGTCAAGGTCCTGCCTAACGGCCTCACCCTCATCCTCAGCGAGCGCCACGAAGCCCCGGTCTTCAGCTTCTACACGCTCGTCGATGCAGGCTCCGTAGACGACCCGCAAGGCGAAAGCGGCCTCGCCCATATGTTCGAGCACATGGCCTTCAAGGGCTCAACCGAGATCGGCACCACCAACTACCCTGCTGAAAAGCTCGCCCTCGCCAAAGTAGAAACCACCTACGCTGCCTACGACGCCGAGTACCGCAAGCGCGTCCGCCGCGATCCCGCAAAACTCACGCAGCTTAAAAAGGCATTCGACGAAGCCCAGGCTGCCGCGCAGAAATTCGTCATCCCCAACCAGTTCTCCGAAGTGGCCGAAGAAAACGGCGCCGTCGGCATCAACGCCTCCACCGCAGAAGACTCCACGCAATACTTCTGGAGCATGCCCTCCAACCGTCTCCAGCTCTGGTCCTGGCTCGAAAGCCAGCGCATCGGTCACCCCGTCGAGCGCGAGTTCTACAAGGAGCGCAACGTTGTTCAGGAAGAGCGCCGTATGCGCGTGGACTCCTCGCCCATCGGCCGCATGATCGAGCAGTTCCTCGCCACCGCCTACACCGCCCACCACTACCGCGTCCCCGGCGTCGGCTGGGAGAGCGACATCAGCCAGGTCTCCGCCGCCGAGGCCGCAGCCTTCCACGCCAAATACTACGTCCCCTCCAACATCGTCATCGCCGTCGTCGGCGACATCAACACCGCGCAGGCCCTGCCCGTACTGGAGAAATACTTCAGCGCCATCCCCGCCGGCCCCAAGCCGCCCGAACTCGCCACCGTCGAGCCACCTCAGACCGCCGAGAAGACCGTCACCATCCGCGAAGCCACCCAGCCCTTCTACATCGAGGGCTACCACAAACCCGACTACCGTGACCCCGACGACGCCGTCTACGACGCCATCGCCGACATCTTCTCCAACGGACGCACCGCGCGCCTCTACCGCTCGCTCGTCCGCGACCAGAAGATCGCCGCCGAAGCCCAGGGCTTCTCCGGCTTCCCCGGCGACAAGTATCCAGGCCTCTTCGCCGTCTACGCCGTCCCGCTTCCCGGCCACACGCCCGAAGAGATGCGCGCCGCCATCCACAAGCAGCTTGATCTGCTCCGCACCACCGACGTCACCGACGCCGAGCTCGAACGCTTCAAGACCCGCGCTCGCGCCGACATCCTCCGCGGCCTCGCCGACAACCAGGGCCTCGCCCACAACCTCGCCGAGTATCAGACCCGTTACGGCGACTGGCGCGAACTCTTCCGCCAGCTCGACCGCATCAACGCCGTCAACAAAGCCGACATCCGCCGCGTAGCCAACAAAATCTTCACCGCCAGCAACCGCACCAGCGCCAGCATCGAGTTCACCCCACCCCACCCGCCACCTCCCACAAGCGCCCAGCCAAACGCCGGAGGTGCAAAATGAAGAAATCTTTCTCCGTAAAAAATAGTGCCGTCATCCTGACCCTGAGCTGGTCGAAGGGGAAGAACCCCCGTATTTTGCCTGAAGTCAGTAAAACGTTCCGCTTCTGGATACGCCAGGCCTTCAGGCTTGGCCCTCTGGCTTCCGCCGGAAAATTAAAGGGCTTTAGCCCCTGGGGCATGCTTTGTCCGACTGAAGCAGCCTCTCATGCAAACGCTGAAGACCAGAGCCATGCTCGCCGCTGGAATCCCATGAAACTCGCCCTGACCGCCCTGCTCACGTTCTCCCTGCTGGCACCAATCAATGCCCAAACCGCCACCACGCCCAAGTCCGCGCAGCACGCCCAGGCCCAGCCCTGGACAAAAATCCCCATCCCGCCGCTCCACGCCTTCACCCCGCAAAAGCCCAAACGCATCGAGCTGGCCAACGGCCTCGTCATCTTCCTCCAGGAGGACCACGAGCTTCCCTTCATCAACGGCTCCATCCTCATTCGCGGAGGCAGCCGCGACGTGCCCGCCTCAAAGACCGGCCTCGTTGACATCTACGGACAGGCCTGGCGTACCAGCGGCACCGCATCCATCTCCGGCGACGACCTCGACGACCAGATGGAAGACAAGGCCGCCTCCATCGAAACCTCCGGCGGCACCGCCTCCACCTCCGTCACCTGGTCCAGCCTCACGCCAGACTTCGACCTTGTCTTCGGCCGCACCGTCGATCTCCTCCTCCACCCCGCCTTCAAGGCCGACAAGCTCCAACTCGCCCAGCAGCAGCTCGCCACCGGCATCGCCCGCCGCAACGACGACGCCAGCGGCATCGCCGTCCGCGAAGCCGTCAAGCTCGTCTACGGAGCCGACAGCCCCTACGCCCGCCAGCCCGAGTACGCCACCGTCCTCGCCGTCACCCTCGCCGATCTCCAGGCATGGCACGACCGCACCGTCGTCCCCAACAACATGATCGTGGCCGTCTCCGGCGACTTCAACTCCGCCCAGATGGAGGCCAAACTCCGCGCCGCCTTCGAGCCGCTCCACCGCGGCCAAGCATTCCCGACCGCAGCCGTCACCTTTACCGACCCCAAACCCGGCGTCAACTTCGCTGAAAAATCCGATGTCAATCAGTCCAACGTCCTCATCGTCGGCCTCGGCACCGAGCGCCGCAACCCCGACTACTACGCCCTCAGCGTCATGAACGAAGTCTTCTCCGGCGGCTTCGGCTCGCGCGTCGTCCAGGACGTGCGCACCAAACTCGGCCTCGCCTACGATGTCGAGGGAGCCTACGGCGCGTCCTACGACCACCCCGGCATCTTCTACGTCCTCGCCGGCACCAAGAGCGCCAGCACCGTTGCCGCCACCAAAGCCCTCGAAGCCGAAATCGAACGCCTCAAAACCGAGCCGCCCACCCCAGCCGAGTTGCGCAAGGCCAAGGACCAGCTCCTCAACTCCTTCATCTTCCACTACGACTCGCCCGACAAAATCCTCAACGAACAAGTCACGCTCGCCTTCTACGGCTACCCGCTCGACTTCCTCGACCAGTACAAAGCCGGCATCGAAAAAGTCACATCAGCCGACGTCTCCCGCGTAGCCAACAAATATATAGACCAGTCCAAACTAGCCACGGTCGTCGTAGGCAACGCATCCCAGATCACACCCAAACTCGACACCCTGGGCCCAGTCCACACCCTCGACATCACCATCCCACCTCCACCACACAACGAGCAGGCGCAATAGCCCTATCTGCTGTCGCGAACCCGGATTCGTTTCATTGTTCAGGAACACAACCACCGACCAGGGGACAAAGGCCCGCCCTATACCAGCCCGGGGCGCAGCCCCATGCAAAGTTGCAGAACAAATCCAGGGGCTGAAAGCCCGGCATATAGATTTATCGTTCTCACACAATCTCTGAAAGGCAAGTGGCCCCCTTCACCTTCCAATCAGCCACAACCCTTCGGGTGCCCATCCTTCGCGGCCTCATGCGAAGGGTGGGAACAAACACACCCCAACCGTCTTCTTGCACGTTGTTCTGCACACGCCGTCTACCCGCGCACCCCTGCCGGACGAAGGATCGTCACCCCCAGGTTCAGCGCGAACAGGCTCACAGCGGCAAGTTCAATCACCGCCGAGACCGGCAAAATCCTCCACGCCGGAGCCCAGACATTTTCATAAGCCAGCGGCTCTGCAAGCACGCGAAGCAGACACCCCGCAAAGAGCAGATAGAGCGACCAGCCCATCAGCCGTGTGCTGAACAGCACATGCATTCCACAGAACGCCGGCAGCACCCGCTGTCCGATGGCGAACACCATCAGCGCGACAAACCCTACGGTCAAGGCATGACGGCTCGCTCCCCATATCCCGCCCGACACGTCCCAGCGAGCGGCCATCATCGCAAGTAAGCACGAAACCAGCAGCCACGCATACGCCAGTCGCACGAAGGACGGAAACATGCGATGCACATTCAGCACCTTCGGCGGATTCACTGATCGTTCCCAGACATGCAGCGCGTCAATCGCCAGAATCGCAGCCAGCAGAAACAACGCCTCGGCCACAGGAAGAAAGCGAGTAAACGTAACCATGACGCCCGCGATGCTCAAAGCATAGGCAGCGTAGAGAGACCTCTGGTTCGGTGCCCGGAGTCCCAGAAACACAGGCAGCCACCGTGCATTGAACCCCCAGATCGTAGGCACAAGCACGCCCCACACAGCGAGCACCACAAACTGCTGGTCCACCACATGCGGCAGCGCAGCAGAGTTTCCGCGCACGGCTTGCTCAAACAGCATCCAGCCGTTCACCGCAAGGACAACCAGAAAGGCGAGCGTAGCGCACCCCACCAGAAGCAACCATGCATTGTCCTTCGTGCCGCTGCTGGCAGGCCGATGCCTCCGCACTGAAACGTAGAAGGCAAGAAAGCCCGCCAGCTCCAGAACTGCGGAAACAGGCAGAAGCACTCGCCACCCATCACCCGTCACTCCGCCGATCCAGCGGAGCAGCACGCCGGCCGTCCAGAGGCTCCAGGCGGTCCAGCCTGCCCGAACCGGAAACGCCTTCGTGCTCTTCATCTTGGTCAGCGAATAGAACCCGATGCCCAGAATGAACGACCCGACCCAGCCGAAGATCTGCGCCTGTCCATGCGCCTGAAGCCACGCCTGCGGGACCATCTCCGGGCGATGCCCCGCCGAAATATCCAGCAGGTTCCACACCCCAAGAAAGGTGCCCGGCAGCAGCATGAAGACCAGCCCGCTCGCCACAAAAGCCGTGACCAGCCGCTGGCTCCGCTGCTCGCCGCGAATACGGGCCGCATCCGGTTCCTGTACCGCTGGATGAAGTGCGGAGTTCATACCTGTCCTCTTCTCTTATTCTCCTCTTCACGCACCAGCGTACGCTCCGACAAAGGTCATTGACGAGTCTGTCATGCAGCCTCTACATGTCGAGTGCCCCACCCTTCGCAGCTCCATGCGAAGGGTAGGAAGAAACACACTCCAACCGCATTTTGCTCTAGGCAGCCTCCGATTAAGTCACCGATGGTTGCCCGTCATTCTGAGCGAAGCGAAGAATCCCCGTATTTCCTTTCTGCGCCGATTCATTCCGTGGCCCTCCGACACTTAATTAGAGCTTCCCTAGTACACTTCGCCTTGTGAAATCCTGATGCGCCGTGAACAGAGCCGCTTTGGGGGAGGATTGAGTACACTTCTGCTATGAACTTCAACCTCGCAGAGATGCCGCTTCCGCTGCGCTTCCGGCCCGAGACGCCGATGAGCGATGAGGAACTGATGCGCTTCAGTGCGGCGAACGACGCTCTGCGTGTGGAACGCGATGCCAATGGAGAGATTCTCGTGATGACACCCGCAGGAAGCGGAACCAGCAGGATGAACAGCCGCGTGACGCGGCTTCTGGATGAATGGGCCGAGGAAGACGGTCGCGGTGTGGCATTCGATTCAAACGGCGGTTTTACGCTGCCGGATGGGTCGATGCGGGCGGCCGATGCCGCCTGGGTTTTGTCGAAGCGATGGGAGGCATTGAGCGCGAGCGACCAGGCAAGGTTTGCGCCGCTATGCCCGGACTTTGTGATTGAGCTGCGTTCGCCAAATGACGCATTGAACGAGTTGAAGGCGAAGATGGAGCACTGGATTGCAAACGGGGCGCAATTGGGATGGCTGATCGATCCTGAGGAGAAGACAGTGCATGTCTACCGCCCGGGCGATTCACCTGAGGTGCTGCATCATCCGACTTCGGTGCAAGGGAGCGGGGTTGTGGCTGGGTTTGAGTTGGTGATGGCGAGGGTTTGGGAGTGAATTAAGGGAGGTTCAAGATGTGTTTTATTCGGTATCAATGTAGCGAGGCTGATCGACTAGACGAATTGTTCTCTGGCGTCCGAGAGAAGGCTAGACTTCTTGAGATGACGGGTCGGCTGAGTGAATTTGATGATACGCAGCTAATTCAACAGGAGAATGCGTTGCTGAACCAAATCAACGATCATCAGATTGCTTGCGGGTGCGGTCGACGTAATGATTGGTAAGTCTTTGATCTCTTACTGAGAGCAATAGATGATGTCGCGGCTTTTTTTTAGGCTTTTCCATGAAAATAAGGCGAAATACGTGCCAACAACGTAATCCAAGGCTACCCAGGTTGAGCGGTGAGTATGAGCTAGAAACGCGATGACCAAGACGGCTCCAACGATGCGATGACCCCACCAAATAAGCATCGACAGGTCACCTCTGTAGTCGCCGCCAGCAATTTCTTCGTTCAGGAGGAGCAACAACAGCACATTGAAATGAAGGAAATACCAGATGCCCCCCTTTACGCCGAGGCCGTTCCCCGCGAGGTAAATGAATGCAAATGCTCCAAAGCCTATTCCTGCTCGGAACAGTCTTTTACTCCGTTCATATTGGTCGAAGAAACCGATTGCGCTGAGGGCTAAGACGCACAGTAAGACAAAACCAACTACAAAGCTGGCCATTGGAAATAAGCTACTTATATCTCTAAATGCCTGTCTGAACAAATCTTGAGGTATGCAAATTGACGCGAGGAGCAGAGGCAGATAGAGCAATCCCCAATAATTGACGGTGGTGATCGAAAGGTTTTGAGCGTCACTGGGTTGTTTACTCACGGCGAATTTCTCCGACGACGGCCTTTCACGGTTTTTTCTCGGCTTACGCGCGGGAACTCTATCTGAGTTGAACATTTGACGTAAACGATAGCAATCATATTTTCAGCTAACTGACCACAACTTGCGCGATAGGCCAATCTTTGGCATACTCGAAAGAGCGTCTCAACCTGCCGTTGAGCGCAGTCGATGACCACGCCCGGAGGGAACAGGCTCCGATGGGGTGGGAGATGAGGGAAGATGGCACGGAAGATTTCCAAGAATTTGGCGAAGGCGCGCGCGCTCGTTGAGCCCCGCACTTACGTTCTGGCGGACGCGGTTCCGCTTCTCCAAAAAGCAAAGTATGCGAAGTTCGACGAGACCGTCGATCTGACGCTGCGTCTGGGCGTTGACCCCAAGCACGCCGACCAGATGGTGCGCGGCACCGTCGTTCTGCCGCACGGCCTGGGCAAGTCGAAGATCGTGGCCGTCATCGCCTCGGGCGACAAGGTCAAGGACGCGCAGGCGGCGGGCGCGGAGTTTGCCGGCGGCGAAGAACTCGTCGAGAAGATTCAGAAGGAAAACTGGACGGCGTTCGACGCCCTGATCGCCACGCCCGACATGATGAAGTCGGTCGGCCGTCTGGGCAAGGTGCTCGGCCCCAAGGGCCTGATGCCCAACCCGAAGACCGGCACCGTGACCACCGATGTGGTCTCGGCCATCAAGGAGATCAAGGCTGGTAAGGTCGAGTTCCGCACCGACAAAACGGCGCTGGTTCACGTTCCGGTCGGCAAGCTCTCGTTCGACCCGCAGAAGCTCGTCGATAACGCGAGCACGGTCATTGCGAGCGTGGTGAAGGCGAAGCCGTCGGCAGCCAAGGGCAAGTACATCAAGGGCGTGACACTCAGCTCGACGATGGGCCCCGGCATCCAGCTCGACCATGCGGCGCTCGAAGCGGCGCACAAGGCGTAACTCAGGATTTCTGCCGCGCGAGGCGGCGCAATTTTCGGCTAGCAATTCGGGCTAGCAGTTAAAGGCTAGGTTTTTATGGCACTCAGCAGGTCATCCAAGTCGGACAAGGTGAAGAAGCTGGCGAGCGAGCTCGAAAGCTCGACCTCGGCCATCATCGGCACGTTTACAGGGCTTACCGCATCGAAGGACTTCGAGCTGCGCAAGACGATTCGCGGCGCGGGCGGCCACTACCACGTGCTCAAGAATAAGCTGGCGGCGCGCGCGGGCGAGGGCACAAAGATCGAGGCGGCGCTCAAGGGCCTCAAGGGCGTCTCGTCGGTGGCGTTTACCTCGGGCGACCCGGTCGCGTTGGCCAAGGCGCTCTCGACCTGGGTCAAGGAAAACTCCGAGTTCACCTTCAAGCTGGGCATCATCGACGGCAAGGTGATCAACGTCAAGGAGATCGGCGACCTGGCAACGATGCCGGGCAAGGAAGAGCTTTACGCGAAGCTGCTCTTCCTGATCAACTCTCCCGCGCAGCGTCTGGCGACGGTCATCAACGCCACAGGCCGCGACCTTGCGGTTGTCGTCAATCAGGGCGTCGAGAAGGGCAAGTTTGCCGGTGCGGCTGCTCCGGCGACCGAAGCGGCTCCGGCAGTCGAAGCGCCCGCGGCGGAAGCGCCTGCGGCGGAAGCGCCTGCGTCCGAGGCGTAAACAAAGTTTCGTCCAGTCTCCCCGGGTGCGCTTGTCTGGGCGCAACGGAAACCCGGAAGGGGTTGGACAGCCGAAGCGGCAGCAGGGCTTCGGGGAGCAATAAGTAGTTGATTTTGAAGTACTAAGTTTAGTTTTGAATTGGAGAAGAACATGGCAGACATCCAGCAGTTGGAAGATTCAATCGTTAGCTTGAGCCTCCTGGAGGCTTCGGCTCTGGTCAAGAAGCTCGAAGAGCGTCTCGGCGTCTCGGCGGCAGCGGCAGCGGTTGCTGCGGCTCCGGCGGCGGGCGGCGGTGCGGCAGCTCCGGCGGCCGAGGAAAAGACCGAGTTCACCGTCATCCTCAAGGATGCGGGCGCGAACAAGATCAATACCATCAAGGCTGTACGCGAAGTCACCTCGCTTGGCCTGAAGGAAGCCAAGGACCTGGTGGACGGCGCTCCGAAGCCCTTGAAGGAGAACGTCTCGAAGGAAGACGCAGCCGCTATCGCCAAGAAGTTCGAAGGCGTGGCGACGGTCGAAGTCAAGTAGTTACCTGTCGGCTTGCGCG
>NZ_DASUBE010000021.1:0-4469 GCF_035763405.1 Edaphobacter sp. | reverse complement strand
AGTTTGTACGGTTCGGCGGGTGTGGGGATGGCGTCGGGGAGTTTGGGGGCTTCGATGGTGGTTGGATTTTTTATTCCTACGCCGGTTGAGTTGTACGTGTTGAAGAGTGCGCCGGTGTAGCCTTTGACGTCGATGTTGCGGAAGATGGCGTTCTTGACGTTCGCCAGGAAGATGCCCTTCTGGCAGGTGCCGGTGACGTTTGACAGCGTGAGGCCGGTGAGTGGCTTGCGTGGGTGGATGGATGTGGCTTCGAGTAACACAGGCACGTTCTCGACGCGGATGTTCGAGAAGTGGAAGTTGCGCAGCGTAGGGATGCCGGCGTCGCCGGGGACGGGGTCCTGGTCCTGGATGCCGCTCTTGAGACCCTCGATGTGGAGGAAGCCAGCGAAGTCACCGGTGAGGTCGAGGTTGGTGGCGGTGATGTCTTCGATGAATGCGCCGCGGCCCGTGCGGGTTTTGATGTAGAAGGCGTAGCTGCGCGCGTGGGTGAATTTGCAGTTGCTGATGCGGACGTTGCGGATGCCGCCTGAGGTCTCCGAACCTATGCCGATGCAGGCGAAGATGCTGTCGGCAAAGGTGCAGTTGGTGATGGTGACGTCTTCGGTGGTGATGGCAGGGTTGATGCCGATCTGCGAGGTCGCCTCTTCGCCGCGGCCGGACTTGAGCGAGATGCAGTCGTCGCCGGTGGAGATGTCGCAGTGGTCGATGAGCACGTGCTGGCAGGAGTCGATGTCGATGCCGTCTCCGTTGCCGCCGGTGGAGCGGATGGTGAGGTTTTTGATGACGATGTGCTGGCAGAGTGTGGGATGAATCGACCACATGAGGTGGTAGCTGGTGGAGAAGTCTTCGAGGCGGACGTTGCGGCAGTTGATGGGCTCGATGAGCGCGGGATGGCGCAACGGCGAGGTGGGACGTGGACGACCGCCGAGGGCTGGGTTGCCGATGATTTTGCCTGCGCCGGTGATGCCGATGTCTTCGACGCCGTTGGCGTAGATGAGCGCGGTGTGGCCTTCGATCCATTTGCCCTCCCAGCGGACTTGCGTGACGGGGTAGTCGTCGAAGTCGGGGCTGCCGGTGAGGGTGGCTTCAGGATCGAGGCGCAGCAGGGTGCGGGTGCGGAGCTGGATGGCTCCGGTGAGGTAGTTCCCTGCCGGCACGAAAACTTCGCCTCCGCCGAGGACCGAGCAGCGGTCGATGGCCTGTTGAATGGCGGCCGTGTCTTTGGTTGCGGAGTCGCCCTTGGCGCCGAAGTCGCGGACGTTGAGTGTGAGCTTCGGCTTCGCGGGGTGCGCGGGTGCTTTGCGGGGCGTGGAGGGTTGCTGCGCTTCTGCGTTGGCGATCAGCGAGAACACGGGGGCGGCGAGGACCGCGGTCTTCAGAAAACGGCGGCGGGCAAGGATTGGATTCTTCATAGTCGCTCGTTTGGCGCAGCTTTTTGATTTTTGAAGCTTATGGTGTGAGGACGGACGAACGGTGCTTGTTGTTTCAATAAGGAATATATTTCTTTGCTTCGTGGACTGTCTGGCTGGAGCCAGAGCTTAGTGGCGGCACAGGCAAAATGCGGGGGTTCTTCGCTTCGCTCAGAATGGCAATCAAGTCACAGGCCCTCAGAATGACAACCGAAGAGCTTTGCAAAAGATGGGTAGCAGGGATGGCCTGATTGCAGACTGCTCTAATCGACGCGGCAGATGAGGCACTTGAGGTAGCTGGTCTCGGGCAGAGTGAGGACGGCAGGGTGGTCGGGCGCAGCGCCGCGGACTTCGAGGAGCTGCACGCGACGGCCTGTGTCGGAGGCGGCGGCCCGGACGACCTCGGTGAACTCGGCGAGCGAGACGTGGTGCGAGCAGGAGCAGGTAACGAGTATGCCGCCGGGGCGCAGCATCCGCAGGGCGCGGAGGTTCAGCTCCTTGTAGCCGCGCAGAGCGCCGGTGACAGCGCGCTTTGACTTGGCGAAGGCTGGCGGGTCGAGCACGATGGTGTCGTAGCGTTCGCCCTGGGATTCGTACTCGCGGAGCAACTCGAAGGCGTCGGCCTCGATCCAGTGGACGTTGGCGGCGAGATACGGGTTGAGATCGAGGTTGCGGTCGGCGACTTCGAGCGCGGCACGGCTGGCGTCGACGCCGGTGACTTCGCGGCAACGCTGGGCGAGGTGCAGCGCGAAGCCTCCCTGATAGGTGCAGATGTCGAGCGCGGTGCCGTGCGCGTGGTTGGCGGCGGCGGCGTAGTTGAGGCGCTGGTCGAGGAAGGCTCCGGTCTTCTGGCCGGCGGTGGCATCGTAGTGGAAGCGCAGGCCATTGATGGTGAAGATCGTCGTCAGTTCGGGCGATGGGTTTTGGCTGAAGAGTGGAGCGGGGGATGGCGCTTCAATCTGTTCCAGTTCGCGGATTCTGGGATCGGGGCGTTCGATGATGAGCGCGGGCGCAAAATGCTCTCGGACGATGTCGGTAAAGAGACTGCGCACGTCGTCCTGCGCGGTGCCCTGGGTGAGCAGTTGCAGGATGACGAGGTTGTTGTAGCGGTCCGCGATGATGCCGGGTAGCGCATCGGCCTCGGAGAAGACGAGGCGGGCAGCGTTGTTCTCGGCGGAGGTGGGAGCGAGAGCTTCGCGGAGAGAGAGCGCGGCATTGAGCCGAGCGCTCACCTGTTGAAGATAGTGTTCGCGGGTCTGCATTGGCTCGTGCGAGATGAGGCGTGCGGCGATCTCGGATGCAGTGCTGTAGAGCGCGGTGCCGAGCGGGATACTGCGCGTGTCGGTAATGGTGATGAGCGCGCCGGGTGCGATTTCGGCTGTGCCGGGCGCGGGCGTGAGCGATTCGATGTCGGAGCGGTAGACCCAGAGATGCCCGGCGCGGAGACGGTCTGCCGCGCGGCGCGTGACGGCTGCCGCTGGGCCGTGCGGCTGTGGCTCGACGGTGCGCGGCGCGTGGGCTTCGGCCGGCTTTGATTCCCTCTTCGGGGCCTTCTTTGCCGCCGGTCTCGCGGCTTGCTTTGCTGCTGGCTTCGCCATGGGTTAATGGTCGCACAGATGCGACACTGGTGATGAGGAGCGGCGCAGGTGCAGACGGCGGATGTGGTTGTATTGGGAGCGGGTGCGGCGGGCATGATGTGCGCGCTCGAAGCAGGACGACGCGGGCGGCGCGTTGTGCTGCTGGAGCACGCTGAGCGCGCGGGCAAGAAGATCCTGATCTCCGGCGGCGGACGGTGCAACTTCACCAACATTCACTGCCGTGCAGAGAGCTTTCTTTCGGAGAATCCGCACTTTGCCAAGTCGGCGCTGGCGCGATTCACGCCTGCCGACATGATTGCGCTGGTGGAGAAGCATGGCATTCGCTTCCACGAGAAGACGCTGGGGCAGTTGTTCTGCGACCGCTCGGCGATGGACGTGGTGGCGATGCTGGAGCGCGAGTGCGCGGAGGCTGGCGTTCGCTTGCTGACCGGTACGCGCGTGCTCTCGATCGCGCGCGATGGGCAGTTCAGCGTGGAGACGAGCGCGGGTGGAATTCGCGCACAAGCTGTTGTCGTAGCTACGGGTGGGCTATCGATTCCGAAGATGGGTGCTACGGGCTTCGGCTATGGCGTGGCGGAGCAGTTCGGTCTGCGCGTTGTCGCGTGCCGCCCGGCGCTGGTGCCGCTCGTCTTTGGCGCGGAGGACCGCGAGCGATGGTGCGACCTGACGGGCGTCTCGGCAGAAGTGATTGCCAGTGCAGGAGCGAAGAGGCAGCGAGCGAGCTTCCGCGAAAAACTGCTGGTCACACATCGAGGACTGAGCGGACCGGCGGTGTTGCAGGCCTCGTCGTACTGGCGCGAGGGCGAGAGCGTAAGGATGGACCTGGCGCCAGACGTTGAAGTGCTGGCTCCCCTGCTCAGGAAAAATGCGCGGCGGGATGCACGTGCGGCGGTCGAGGCGTTGCGTGCGGTGCTGCCGACGAGGTTGGCGGAGCGGTGGGTGGAGCTGCATCCGCCGAACGACTGGACCAACGCTTCCGTGGCAGCGATGGAACGCGCGCTCCACGGATGGCAGATTCAGCCTGCCGGAACGGAGGGCTACGCCAAGGCCGAGGTGACGGCAGGCGGCGTGGACACGGCCGAACTGGACGCGAAGACGATGCAGAGCCGCAAGGTTCCGGGGTTGTACTTCATTGGCGAAGTCGTGGACGTGACCGGTTGGCTGGGCGGGTATAACTTCCAGTGGGCGTGGGCCTCGGGAGCGAGTGCTGGGCGGGCAGTTTAAAGGCGGCTTACTGCTGTCCGTGGGCGTAAGAGGGTGCTGAAAAAGTCATTGGCGAAGAGAAAGGCGTACCTCAGCGGCTAAAGCCGCGCTGATTTTGCGGTACTTGCGGCACGGCTGAAGCCGTGCCCTTAAGCAAAACGGACTTCTTCAGCACCCTCTAAAGCCCCATTGCATTGAGGGACGCTATGGCGTGGCTGAAGCCACGCCCCTTCAAAGCGAAGACTTAATCAGAGGTTCC
>NZ_DASUBE010000020.1:0-18447 GCF_035763405.1 Edaphobacter sp. | reverse complement strand
CTGCGACTGGGGAGATTGATATTCCGTTACCATTTGGATCCCATATCTGTCTGGCTCGTGCGCGCGCTCGTTCGGCGTCACACCGGGCCATACCGTTGTTCGTGCTCACTCAGTTTCGCGACGGAACGATCATGTACCCATCCCGGATTTGTCGCCGGAATGTCCGCGCTCCCAGTTCTTCCTGTTCTTTGTTCCTGCTTTTTGTCGGCGGCTTTCTTCGGCCGCTTCGTATGTCATCGACATCCTGGGAAGAAACTTCAGTCGCATCGGTACATCTCTTTTGCTAGTCTACCGGCACATTTCAATCATCAACGCAATCATCGCCCAAATTTGTCATTTCTTCGTCCCACTTTGGGATATTTTTGGTTACAACTTTTATGGAACGTCCATCGGGTTAAACTGCTGAAATGCGAGTTCTCGACACCCCGCTGTCCAAGGTTAAACTGGTTCAACCCCAACTCTTCCGAGATAGTCGCGGTTGGTTTGCAGAAGTATTCAATCAGTCAACGTTCTCTGCTGTCGGCCTGTCTTCATGCTTTGTTCAGGACAACCAATCCTTCTCCACGCGGGGAGTGCTGCGCGGTCTTCACTACCAGCTCGGTAAGCCGCAGGGCAAGCTCGTGCGCGTTCTTTCAGGTCACATCTGGGACGTCGCCGTCGATCTTCGTCCGGGCTCGGCCGACTTCGGCAAATGGGCCGGGTTTTATCTGAAGCCCCTGACCGACGCGGGCGAGTTGCAGTTGCTCTGGATTCCGGAAGGCTTTGCGCACGGGTTTCTTGTTCTCTCCGAATCTGCTGAGGTGCTCTACAAGACCACAGACGTGTACTACCCCGGAGGGGAGCGAACCATCCTGTGGAACGATCCGACATTGAACATCGACTGGCCGCTAGGCGGAATCGAGCCGATGGTGAGCGCCAAAGACGCTCAGGGTTCTCTCTTCACTCAGGCGGAGTTACCTCCGGCGGAGTGAAGCTGGCAGAGAAGGGGCAACACGCGATCAGCGGCCCTCGTGTCTTTCGATGAAGAGATGTGGTGGTTGGTTGCGTGTTTTATGGATGGTCGCGGCGGCCATGTGGAAATCTATTCCTGCGCTGCACGTTTTCCACACTGCGACGAGTCGGACACTCAACCCTGCGCTATCAACCACCGTTCGACTTCGCCCAGCGCGGTCGCTTCCGTGTAACTCCCGCTGCATTCGCCAGTCTCTGTGCCGCGGATGAGGAATGCCTGGCGCAATCCGGCTGCATTGGCTGCGGCGATGTCGCTGCAACGATCGCCCACCATGACGGAATCCTCCAGTGAGATGCTGAACTCGCGCTCAGCACGCCGTAACATTCCCGTGCCCGGCTTGCGATCCTCATGATCGCGTTTGTATTGGCCGACACCATGCTCCGGGTGAAACGGACAATAGTACACCGCGTCAAGCTCGATGCCTTCAGCGCGGAGTGCGGCACACATCCACTCCATCAGGTGCTCGAAGTCAGCCTCCGAGTAGTAGCCGCGCGCGATGCCCGCCTGGTTAGTCACGACGATCAACCTGTAGCCAAGTCCTGCGGCCGTTCGGCACAGTGAATAGATGCCCTCAACAAACCGCACGTCCTCGGTGCGGTGCAGGTAGCCCACCTCTTCGTTGACTACGCCGTCGCGATCCAGGAACAACGCGCGTGTTCTCTTTTGGCCGCTCATAGCTCGGCCATCACTTTCCGTAGCGATTCGCGCCACTCCATCATGCGCCAGCCAAACCGCTCCGCCAGCTTGCCCGAGTCCATTCGCGAGTTGGCTGGCCGCTTCGCAGGTGTTGGATATTCGGCCGTCGTAATGGCCTCGATCGCGGCAAACCGCGTACTGGGCTCGTGCTTTTGAGCCAGCCGTACAGCCTCGCCTGCAAAGCCGTGCCAGGTCGTTTCGCCAGCACCCGATGCATGATAGATGCCGCCCATCGCAGCCAGTGCACCGGCGAGAGGGCCGCCCTTCGCTGACGCTTCGCACTTCGCTATGACGTGCGCCGTCATCGCGGCCAAGTCGCGGCTCCACGTTGGAGCGCCATACTGGTCGGCCACCACGCGCAATGTCTCGCGCTCTCGCGCCAGCCGCAGAATGGTCAGCAGGAAGTTCTTTCCGCGCGCGCCGTAGACCCAGCTTGTACGAAAGATCAGATGCGCCGCGCCGGTTGCGGCCAACGCCTGCTCGCCGGCCAGTTTGCTTGCGCCATACACGCTCACCGGATTAGTCGCATCTGTTTCTCTATAGGGATGCGCAGCCGTGCCGTCGAATACGTAGTCAGTCGAAAAGTGAACGACAGCCGCGTTAATGGTGTTTGCCTCTTCGCCGATCGCCTGGACGGCATCTCGATTGATCGCATACGCCAGCCCCGGCTCGCTCTCTGCCTTGTCAACCGCCGTGTATGCTGCCGGGTTGACAATCCATCGCGGACGTACGGAGCGAATCGTCCGTCGCACCGAGTCGGCATCCGCCAGATCCATCGCTTCGCGCTGCGGCGTCACAACCTCGCCCAACGGCGCGAGCAACCGCAGCAACTCTCCCCCAACCTGTCCGGTAGACCCGGAGAGAAGAATCTTCGCGCCGGGTGCCGCATCGGCCATCTAGTACACCGTCTCTTCGAGCAGGCGGAGCAGATACTGCCCATAGCCGTTCTTCGCTATCTTCTCTGCCATGCCACGCAACTGTTTTGCGTCAATGTACCCCAGACGATACACAATCTCCTCCGGGCAGGCGACCTTCAGCCCCTGCCGCTTTTCGATGGTCTGGATAAAGGTCGAAGCCTCGAGTAGCGAGTCGTGCGTGCCTGTATCGAGCCACGCCATGCCTCGGCCCAGCAACTGTGTGCGCAACTGGCCGCGCTCCAGATACCAGCGGTTCACGTCCGTAATTTCGAGTTCGCCGCGCGGCGAAGGCTTCAGTCCTTCAGCTACGCGAACTACCTGCGCATCGTAAAAATAAACGCCGGTCACCGCATAGCGCGACTTCGGCTTCAGGGGCTTCTCTTCAATCGAGATGGCGCGCCTGTTCTCATCGAACTCGACAACACCATATCGCTCCGGGTCGAGCACGGGATAGGCAAACACTGTCGCTCCCGGCCCGGCCACAGCGGCCTCGCGCAGCATGGGAGCAAGATCGTGGCCGTAAAAGATGTTGTCGCCCAACACAAGACAGCACCCCTCGCCGGCGAGGAACTCCCTGCCAATCAGAAACGCCTGCGCCAGCCCATCAGGCGAAGGCTGGACCGCATAGCTGAGTTGAATGCCCCATTGTTCGCCGGTGCCGAGCAGTTGGCTGAAGCGCGGCGTGTCCTCCGGGGTCGAGATCACAAGGATTTCGCGGATACCCGCCAGCAGCAGCACAGAGAGCGGGTAGTAGATCATCGGTTTGTCGTAGACGGGCAGCAGTTGTTTCGACACCGCGCGCGTCGCCGGATGCAGTCTTGTTCCCGAGCCTCCAGCAAGAATGATTCCCTTCATCGCGCGGCCTCCGCGGTGGCATGCGCCTTGCGTCCCGAGTAGTTCTGGGCAACCCACTGCTGATACGCCCCGCTGGTCACGTTCTCCACCCACCCAGAGTTTGCGAGATACCATTCGACCGTCTTGCGCAGCCCGGTCTCAAAGCTCTCCTGGGCGCGCCAGCCCAGCTCGCCTTCGAGCTTGCGCGCGTCGATGGCGTAGCGGCGGTCGTGCCCGGGACGGTCCGTCACGTACTGCACAAGTTCGATATGCGGCCTGAACTTTGACTGGGGCACCAGTTCATCGAGCAGAGCGCACAGCGTGCGGACCACCTCAAGATTGCTGCGCTGGTTGCCCCCGCCGACGTTGTAGGTCTCGCCCACACGACCGCGTTCGAGCACCGTGCGCAGCGCGCGGCAGTGATCGATGACATAGAGCCAGTCGCGCACCTGCTGGCCGTCGCCGTAGACCGGCAGAGGCTTGCCTTGCCGCGCATTCGCAATCATCAGCGGGATCAGCTTTTCAGGAAACTGGTACGGCCCATAGTTATTCGAGCAGTTGGTGATGATGGCCGGCAGTCCAAAGGTGTGGACCCACGCGCGCACAAGATGATCCGATGACGCCTTCGACGCTGCGTAGGGACTGTTCGGCGCGTAAGGGGTGTCTTCGTGGAACGCAGGGTCATCCGGTGCAAGCGTGCCGTAGACCTCATCGGTCGAGACATGCAGGAAGCGAAAGCCATCGCGCTCGCTTCCGGTCAGGGCATCGTAATACTCACGCGCGGCCTGGAGCAGCGTAAACGTGCCGTCGATGTTGGTCCGGAGGAATGCGTCCGGTCCGGAGATGGAACGGTCTACATGGCTTTCGGCGGCGAAGTGCACAATCGCTCGCGGTCTATGCTGCTGGAGCAGCCGAGCCACCAGCGCCCGGTCGCAGATGTCACCCTGCACAAACGTGTAGTCAGGACTCGCTTCAACCGAGGCAAGGTTCGCGGGATTGCCCGCATAGGTGAGCTTGTCGAGATTGACGACAGGCCCCAGACCGGCAGCCAGCCAGTCCAGAACGAAGTTTGAGCCAATGAATCCGGCGCCGCCCGTTACAAGAATGGGCGCGTGGTTGTCTGCAATTCCTGCGTTGTTCGATCTCATGTCGTTTTGTGGGCGGTCATCGTTGCGCGCCGCATGAGATACAGTCTATTGGCTAGCGCGATGCCAGTAAATCCACGCTAGACGGAGCGTTCCCGAATTGACACTCAACGAAGGTGTTATCGGCTCGCGGAGAGTCCTTTAGCCTTGGTCCTGACGGAATACAGCGATCCGCGTGCCAGAATGAACAATGTCTTGCCATCGCCGCCGCCAAAGACCAGATCGATGGGCCGGTCAGGCACGTTGATGGTGTCAATCAACCGCCCGGACGGGTTGTAGACGTATATCTCGCCGGCTGCAATGTAGACATTCCCGGCGGCATCCTGCGTTACGCTCTCACCACCCTGTTCGGCGAAGAGTTTCAAATTGGTGAGCGTGCCGTCCGGTGCGACGGAGGCGACGTAGGTCTTCTGCTCCGACTCGTCGCTGACATAAAAAGGCTTCCCGTGGACAACAGGCGTAAGACCAAAGGCGCGCAGCACGTCGGCCATCTTCGTGCCGTAGTAAAGCTCGCCGCGAACGAAGTCTTCGCCTGCCGGAATGAACGTCGTCCCGTCGGGTGAGACGTACTGATACGGTCTGGCGACGGGCACAGCCTTCAGGAAATCGTTCTCGTTGCGCCAATCGTTGTCCGGCAGAGCAGCCGTCATGCCAGGCCGCGCCTGCGCGGGCTCGGGCTTGAGCAGCGTGATCGAGTCGTCCTTCGCGTCCGGGTTGAAGCTGTACACCGTGCCGTCGCCGTCGTAGGAGACCACCATCAGGTCTCCGGCGCGGTCGAAGACAAGCTGCACCGGCGAGAGCGGGTTGTCGCGAACCAGCGAAAGCATCCGCGTCGCGGGAGACCAGCGATAGATGTGCTGCCAGTGCGCATCGACAAAGTAAAGCTGGCCCTGCCGATCGACGGCCGCGCCCGAGATGTTGAAGAAGCCGTCGCGCAGCTTCTCGACCGTTGCTCCTGCGGCCAGCTCAGGTGAAGTGTGCGCACTCTTCACGGCAATCGCAGCATCGGTGTCGATGGTGAGTGAAGCAAACTCACGATGACGCACCAGCACATCCACAGGCCGATTGATGACAACAGCGTTGTCGAACGAGACCTTGTTGTCGCCGTAGACATGGATATTGCGCAGGCGAACGTTCTTCGAGTTCGATACCTCAATCGCGCGAAGCCCCGGCTCGTAACTGCTGACGACGCGGTAGCTATGGTAGTTCGCAAGCGTAATATTGCTGGAGTTCCGAATCGAGAGCGGCAGGGCGAAGGCGCTCTCGCCGCGCTCTTCTTCGGTTTGCAACGCGTAGATCTGCCAGTTCGAAGCGTTATCCAGCTTCACTTCATTGCGCACGTGGTGCTCGCATGAGAGTTCGTAGATGCGCCCGCTGGTCGAGGTGTTCGAGATGTAGAGACCGGCTTCGGCGAAGGTGCTCGGCGTCCAGATGTCGGCAAACGTGCCGCCGCCTCCGTTGGTGATCCATAGGCTGGGATACTGACTGTCCCACTTGCGATTGATGTCCGAGTCTGCGGTGTGGGTGTTGTTGTAGATCGTGGCGAACGAGACGCCGGGGTAGTTGGTACCGTGACCACCGAGAAAGCGCACGTCGTTCATCATGGAGTTTGCGCCCGCCATCCACAACGCTCCCACGGCCCGGCTGTTGATGCCGTTGGTGTAGAGCCCGATGCCGGTCACGATGTTCGTTCCGCCGCGCGGAGCTTCGAGCAGAGGCTTCGGGCTGCCCGGTCCCTGGAAGCCCGGTGTATGGTCGGGCAGATCGAACTGCGTCGTGGTGGGGCTCAGACCAATCAGAACAGTGTCGGGCTTGAGCGCAATCGTGTCGGTGACGATGTAGTGGCCCGATGGAATATAGATGGTGCGGTGCTCCGCGATGGCCTTCTGGATCGCGGCGGTGTCGTCGGTGACGCCGTCGCCCTTCGCGCCCAGATCGTGCAAGTTGACCCAGGTGTCTTGCGCGGGAAGAAGCGGAATGTCTGAAGCGACCGGAGCAGGCATCGCGCTGAGGATGCTCGTCTCGTAGGTGGTCTTAATCTCCGGAGTTGCACCCACGCCCGCGTAGGTCAGGCCGTGCGTAAAGGTCTTGACTCGATAGAGAGTCCCGGCCCCGGCGACCTTCTTGCCGCTCTCGCGGAAGCTGGCGAAGGTGGGTACATGATGGCAGATGGCGTCCTCGAAGTTGATCTCGGTCCGCGCATTGTTCTCGTTGCTGATGACCACGGCAGGCCCGGAGATGTCCTCAAAGCCGCCATCCTTCACCCATAACTCATCCGCATAGCCTGCGTCGATCGAGATCGCCGTCGGCACATGCCTGAACTGGTTGCGCACCAGCGTCAAGCCTGCCTCATGTTCTTTGATGGCCGCCTGGCTTTGCCCTTCGAAGGTCGAATCAAGCAGCGTGAACTGCCATCCCGGCGAAGGCTTGCGTGTGATGATGCCGTACTGTCCGCCGTAGAAGTGCAGGTCTTCGGCCTCGTTGCCAACATCGTGCAACGCGGCAAGCCCGGAGCCGATGTGGAAGTCCATGTGTGCCAGATAACAATGCTGCGCCACGTGGAAGCGGATGCCAACCGCCGCCGGATTACCATCCTCGATCTCGAAGTCGATGTTGCTCATTGCCGAATAGAACGTACCGGGGTTTGCATCGGGAATGTTTGGATTCGGCGGAACGATGCCAGCGAGCGGCGTTACCGGACGGCGTCTGCGGAACGGAGCGGCGCCACTTCGCGGGCGACCGCCGGTGAACATTACCATGTAGCCGATGCCCATCTGGTAGCCGGGCGTATCCTTGCCCAACACGAAGACCGGCCGGTGTGCGCCGTAACCAATGACCCGAATGCCCGGCCATACGAAGATGGTTCGGCTGATGCGGTAGCGTCCTTCAGGGATGAAGACGATACCCTGTACGGTCGTCTCCTCGACGCGGTCGATGGCCTGCTGGATGGCGGCGCTGTCGTCGCCGATGCCGTCGCCATGCAGGCCGTCCGCGCCCGGAGTCAGGTAGACGGCCTGCGGGTCATTGGGGCGAAGCGTGTAGTAGGAAGCCCCGAACGTGGGAACAGCCGCGCATCCTGCGATCACTCCAGCTAACAGCAAGGTCAAATGTTTCCGCTTCATGCTTCGCCCCTTTTTCAGTTACCAGATATAAGTGCCAACCGCTCCCGCATTCAGCGAAGTGCTGAATGTCTTCTTGCCTGAACTCACGCTGAAGTTTGCAGGCGCGCTCCCCGTGTTGGCCACAATGAGCACCCTCTTCCCATCGTGCGTCTTGAACGCGACGTTCGGCAGCCCGTCAGGAACACTCGACCCGATGCGCACCGAGCCGGGGCGCACAAACTTCGATGCCTGCGCAATGGTGTAGTAGGCAAGATGGCGGGTGACGTTGTCGCCATCCAGCGTGATTGCGCCCTGGCAGCGCGTGCAACCGCCGTCGTTGGTGTGCGGGCCGTATTGAGGATCAGCAGCAAGATTCCACAGCAGCACGTTCTTGCTCCAGTTGCGCGTTGCTCCGATGACGACCCATGCCTCAGGCTTGGCTACATCCATCCCATCGCTCAGATCAGTGATGGACTGTTCGGTGAAGTAGAGATTCTTGTTCGGGAAGGCGTTATGCACCTCAGTCAGCGCCTCAATTTTGCCGCCGTAGAGATGAAACCCCGAGCCATCGACGTACTTGGCCGCAGCCGGGTCTTTCAGTATCGAGAGCGGATAGGCAGGATGGTCGCAGTTGTGGTCGTAGAGCACGATCTTGGTCTTGATCCCGGCCTTTGCGAAGGCTGGCCCGAGGTCGTTGGCGATGAAGTCCGCCTGCTCGGGCGCAAGCATCAACATGCTCGGCGTGTTCTTCTCGTTCAGCGGCTCATTCTGAATCGTCAGTGTATCGATGTCGATGCCATGCGCCTTCATGCCTTCGATGTACTTCACGAAGTACGTCGCATAGGAGCCGAAGTACTCAGGCAGCAGCACGCCGGCCTTCGCGCGATCGGTCGTCTTCATCCACGGCGGAGCAGACCAGGGCGACGCAAGAATTTTGATCGAAGGATCGACCTTCAATATCTCCTGCAACACAGGAATGACCGTGGTTGCATCGGGGCCGAAGTTGAACTTTTCAATCTTCGGGTCCGTCTCGCCCGGAGGAAGATCGTCGTAGGAAAAGGCGTGGTCATTCATGTCCGATGAGCCGATGCTCACCCGCAGATAGCTCACGCCGATGCTCTGGCCATCGGTCGAGAACAGTTCATGGATGAGTGCCGCGCGCTTCTCCGGGCTCATCTTCATCATCAACTCCGCGCTTCCGCCGGTCAGCGCGAACCCGAAGCCGTCGATGGTCTGGTAGGTCTGTTTCTCATCGACATCGATGACCGGCCCGGTCGCAGCGGTCTTCGTCAACTCCGGATGCGTCGGCTGCAACTGCAGCAGTGCCGACTTGTCCGGCGTCGTCAGCCACACGGAGACGTCTTTTTGGGCAAAGAGCGAAGCTGGCGCTATCGTAAGCGCAGCGAGTAATAACGACGTTGCGGCTCTGTAAGTCATAATTCCCCCTGGTTCATCGTTTGTTTATCGGTCGTTCGTATTGCGAAGAATGGGTGCCGTCCTTAGGGAAGGACTGTGAAGATCGCGTGGTCCTTTGCCGTCGAGTCGGTGCCAATCCAAAGGTCAAACATTCCCGGCTCAATCGACCATCGATGCGTTGCCTCGCTCCAGAAGCCAAGGTCCTTCGTGTTGAGCGTCAGGGTCACGGTGCGCTGCTCGCCGGGTTTAACGCTGACGCGCTCGAAGCCCTTCAGCTCGCGCGCCGGGCGCGATGCCGAACCCGACCGCTGATGCGTATAAAGCTGCACGACTTCGTCGCCTGCAACCGAGCCAACGTTCGCCACATCGACCGACACCTTCAGCGAGCCGCCCGACTTCACCGATGGCGCGCTCACCTTCAGGTTGCTCAACCGGAAGCTCGTGTAGCTCAGCCCATAGCCGAAGGGATAGAGCGGGGCGCTCAACCCGTCCCAGTACATGGCATCGCGGTCGTTCGGAATCTGTGTCAGGTTGTGCGCATAGAAGATCGGCACCTGTCCCACGCTGCGCGGCCACGTTACCGGCAGTTTGCCGCCGGGATTGGCATCGCCCGCGAGCAGCGCGGCGACCGCGTTGCCGCCCTCCGTCCCCGGATACCATGCATCCAGGATCGCCGGCACATGCGTCGAGGCCCACGTAATGTTTAGAGGTCGCGCGTTCAGGAGCACCAGCACAACCGGCTTGCCGGTGGCGACCGCAGCCTCCAGCAGCTGCTCCTGCTTGCCGGGCAGTGTCAGCGACAGCCGCGACGCGCGCTCGCCGCTCATGTTCTGCGCTTCGCCGAGTACCAGCACTGAGACGTCCGCCTGCTTCACCAGGTCGATGGCGTGGTTGAACTCCGCCTCGCGTTCGGCGTCAGTCTTCAACTCAGGATCAGGACTGGGAAACTGCGAGTCAAAGATCGACGGCTGGCCGCGCTCGATCTCGACGCCCTTCGTCGAAGTAATTGTCGCTGTCGAGCCGAAGCGGTTGCGGATGCCTTGAAGCACCGTCACGGTTGCCGCCGTGTCTCCTGCCAGGCTCCACGATCCCATCGTGTCCGGCTTCGAGTCCGCCAGCGGCCCGATCACCGCAATCGACTTCACCGACTTTGCCAGCGGCAGCAGATTGTTTTCGTTGCGCAAGAGCACCGCCGTTCGCTCGGCAGCTACCTTCGACGCCTCATGCTGTGCCGCCGAGCCTTCCTCCTCGTTCACACGAGCAAGATCGACATACGGATGCTGGAACAGGCCCAGCCGGTACTTCATCATCAGGATGCGGCGCACCGCCTCGTCAATTGTGGACTCCTTGACAAGCCCTTTCTTCACCGCGTCTGCCAGATGATCGCGCATGACATGGCTGGTCATTTCCATGTCTACGCCGGCATTGGCTGCGCGCGCGGCGGCGTCCTCCGGCCCCGAAGCAAAGCCATGCGTGGTCAGGTTCAGCACGGAGTCCCAATCGCTCACCACAAAGCCGTCAAACTTCCACTTGTCGCGCAGTACGTCCCGCAGCAGAAACGTGTTGCCCGTGGCGGGCACACCGTTCAGGTCCATGTATGCCGACATCACCGAACCGGCGCCTGCGTCCACTGCAGCCTTGAACGGCGGCAGATACACATTCCACAACTCGTTGTCCGAGATCTCCACCGAGTCATAGTCGCGCCCGCCCTCGGCCGCCCCATAACCGGCAAAGTGCTTCACGCAGGCCAGAATGTGGTCAGGACTGCCAATCGTCGCACCTTGAAAGCCGCGCACCTGTGCTTCGGCCATGCGCGAACCCAGATAGGGGTCCTCGCCTGCGCCCTCCAGAATGCGTCCCCATCGCGCGTCTCGCGCAATATCCACCATCGGCGCAAACGTCCAGTTGACGCCCACCGCGCTGGCCTCACGCGCGGCCATGCTTTGCGTGCGCTCCACATCCGCCGGATCCCACGAAGCGGCCAGTGCCAGCGGGATGGGATAAATCGTGCGGAACCCGTGAATGACATCGAAGCCGAAGATCAGCGGAATATGGTTCGGCCCATGTTCGACGGCCAGGTGTTGCAGCCGGTTGATCTCCTTCGCGTCGGTGATGAAGAGAAACGATCCGACCTGCCCTTTCAGAATCCTCTCGTCCGGCGAGACGTCCCATTGCTGGTTCAGCGGAATCTGGCTCATCTGGCCCAGCTTTTCCTCAAGCGTCATCTGGCCTAGAAGATGATCGACAAACTGTTCTGCCTTCGCGCCCTGGGGCGTGCTCTCATACGCCGGGTTTGCCGCCAGAGACGCCGGGGCCGGCCCGCATACGAGAGTAAGTGCCAGGCCGCAGGTGGCCAGCGAAGTGCCCAGGGAGCGCAATAGAAAACGGGAGTGCATCGAAAACTCCATCACAATCGTCAGCTTTTCGGTCAGCGTGTTCAGACACAACACGGGAGGCTCCATCGAGGGCTATCGGGGCGCTTCACGTGTCGCAGTCGCGCACCAAGTTTAGACAAACGTTTGTCTTTTGTCCATTAGGAATCTTCCCGGCTGGGGATCCCATGGAAAATTCGCGTGCCGCGCAAAAACTTTCCCGGCTTTCGGCCCGGTTGTTGATACTGTTAAAGCCAGCTCTTCATTGGCTTTTGAAGCCGGTTTCAGTGATGCCGAAAGCGACCCCTCCGTCTCCACATTCCGGACGCCACGCCAGCCTCAAGATGCTGGCCGAGTACCTGGGCCTCAGCCCGTCGACTATCTCGTTTGTTCTCAATGAGACACCTGGCCGCTCTATCCCGGAGTCCACGCGCGCCCGCGTCAAAGCCGCAGCCGCCAAATTCAACTATCAGCCCAGCATGATTGCCCGCACGCTTCAGGGCAAGCGCATGAGGACCATCGGCGTCCTGTTGCCGGTGCTCGGCGAAGGCTATCACTCGCAGGTGCTCTCCGGCGTGGGCGACCTGCTCATGCGCGAAGGCTACTTCTACTTCACCGTCCACCACCGTCATAAAAAGGAGCTGATCTCGGACTACCCGAACCTGCTCCGCACGCGCGGCGTCGATGGCATCCTCGCCATCGACACCCATCTCTACGCGCCGCTCCCGCTGCCCGCCGTTCTCGTCGCCGGCCACACGGAGCTGCCCGGCATCACCAACGTTGTGCTTGACCACCGCAAAGCGGCGCACCTCGCGCTCCACCATCTGTACCAGCTCGGCCACCGCAAGATCGCCTTCATCCAGGGTCAGCCCTTCAGCTCCGACTCCGACGTCCGTTGGACCGCCACCCGCGAAGCTGCCCAGGAGCTTGGCATCGAGATCCACGAAGACCTCACCGTCCATCTCTCCATCGACTCGACCTCGCCCGAGATCAGCTACCCCGGCATCCGCAAGCTCATCCAGAGCCGTCGCCCCTTCACCGCCGTCTGCTGCTTCAATGACGTCTCAGCCATGGGCAGCATCCGCGCCTTGCACGAGGCCGGCCTGCACGTGCCCGGCGACGTATCCATCCTCGGCTTCGACGACATCCAATCTGCCGCCTACCAGGTCCCCAGCCTGTCCACCATCCGCCAGCCGTTGCGCAAGATGGGCAGCACCGCCGCCGAGATGCTGCTGAAGAAGCTGGCCGACGAAAGCACGCCGGACATGATTCAGGTCGAGCCCGAGCTGGTCGTCCGCGAGTCCACTGCGGCGCCTCGCGGAACGCGCAAAGCTACGAAAAAGTAGCTCACCCGGCCGCTCACTCTTCGTCGAGCAGCTCGACACCGTATCGCTGGCCCACCTCATGGAGCAGCTTCGTGTCAGGAGGCGTGTGTTTGGTCGGATGGGTGCTCGCGGTGGGCATCCCCAGCTCCAGAAAGTAACCCTCCATCGAACCGGGCGCGATCGTCGTCTGCACGCTCGATGCGGTCTTCGAGACATTCCGCAGGCCGTGAGGAACATGCGGCGGAATATGGACCATATCGCCGGCGGAGGCCCGAAAAACGGTCGTCTTGCCGTCGCGGACAGCGTGAAACTCGAACTCGCCGTCAAGCACCTGGAAGGTTTCAGGCGCTGCATGGACGTGCATTTGGAGCTTTGCGCGTCCGGGCGGAACAATGGTCTCGATCACGGCATACGCGCCGTCGGTCTCGACGCTGCGAACCTGAAAGGTGACAAGCGATCCGAAGACATCGAGCGTCAGATTGCCTTCTGGGTTGGCCGGATTGTGCTCAGGCTGGCCGGGGGAGGTAGGCGGCATCCGAGGGGTCCCTTCGTGTGAGCGTAAGTGCCTCTATAAGAGTGTGGTACGAACCAGATGCGTTGTCCAGAAGGGAGGAGGAAATGGGCCGTGCCTTTTGGAACTCGTGTGTAGAATGGTGCCGTCCTTAAATTGAGTCCGAGGAAGCCTGATGAAAACGCTTAGCTTCGTTTTGGTTGCGGGTTTACTGGTTTTGTCTGCCGTTGGCTGTGGCGGAGGAGCTTCGCCTTCCACGCCCGTTGCGCCTTTGTGCAAACCGTCAGCCCAGGCGGAGTTCGCCTATGTGTTGAGCGGATACGCTGTCTCGATGTACTCCATCGATTCCTGCACCGGCGCTCTCAAGGCAACGTCCCCAGCCACGATTGCGACGGGTTCCACGCAGAACGAGCCGCGGCCCGAGCAGATCGTGGCTGACCCCCTCGGCAGGTTTGCCTATGTGGCGAACCTGGTCTCGAACGCATCCGACAAAGCCACCATCTCGATGTACACCATCGATTCCAGCACCGGAGTCTTGACGCCCACGTCGCCCGCCACGGTTGCGACCGGGTTTTTTCCGCAGGGGATTGCAGTCGATCCTTCCGGCAGATTTGTCTATACCGCCAATAGTGACGACAACTCAGTTTCGATGTTCAGGGTCGATCAGGTCACCGGTTTGCTGACCCCGACTTCGCCGGCCACAGTCGCCGCTGGTTGGTCGCCAAGCGGTGTGACAATCCATCCCTCGGGCAAGTTTGCCTATGTCACCAACGAGGACGACAGCACGGTTTCGATGTATACGATTGATCCAGACACCGGAGTCCTGACTCCAATGAAGCCCGCAAGCGTGGCTACCGCAGGTTCTCCTTTTGGAATCGCTATATCTCCTTCAGGCAAATTTGCTTATGTGCCCGGTACGTACTCCGCTGACAACAGGGTCTCAGAGTACACGATTGACCAGACGACCGGCGTGCTGACCCCCACTTCACAGAATTTTGTAATTGCAGGCACTGAGCCGACGGCAGTTGCGGTGGACCCATCCAGCAGCTTTGTGTATGTGGCCAATCGAAAAGACAACACCGTTTCGATGTTCAAGATTAATCCCGTTACCGGAGAACTCACTGCGAATGGGACAATCGCAACCGGGGATGAGCCATTCCGCATTACCTTCGACCCTTCCGGCAAGTACATGTATGTGGCAGACGAAAACAGTGCTGCCGCCGTCTTCACCGTCAATGCCGAGGGCACCCTGACTCCGGCCCCACCACAGTTGACCGGAACTACTGCCCTATCCATTGCAACGACGGCGGCTAAGCGGTAGCCGGAGGTCGTCGGGACTGCGAACAAACCAGGCGGAATGTGATAGCTTCAGCGGCAGGAGATTGGTGGAATGGCTTACAGCGAGAGTTACGAGTGTGATGTTTGCGGCGATCAGAAACGGGAAGAAGGAGACTGGTGGCTTGCCTGGGTGGATTGCTTCGAGGGTGCACGACCGGAGGACAACCAGCCGCTGATCAAGCTGACGCGCTGGCAGGCCCAGCAGGCCCACACCCCAGGCGTCAAACACCTGTGCGGCGCACGTTGCGCAGGTACCCTGCTCGACCGCTGGATGACCGAGCAGCACGCCGACCCTGACGCTCACTGCGAGACGAAGTAAAGCAGGGATCAGGGAATAGGACATCTCCCTTTTGCATTTCCATTCCGCACCCTGAGCGAAGCCGAGGGGGAGGAATCTGCTTTCCCAACCAGTTACGAATGCCCGGGTGGGAATGTGCAAACTCCGTCCGTTGTTTGTTCTTTTGCACTATTTTTGCTTGCCGGATGGTGCGGGCTGTGTGCCGGAGCTATCCGGAGCCTTGTTGTCCGTGATGTCCTTGCCGTCGTAGATGATGCGGGCGCTGGTATGGAACTGCTTGTAGTCGGTGTACTTCACGGTCGAGCGCAGATGCACGTCTCCGCCGCCCTCCATTCCGAAGTGAAGCTCGCCTTCCGCCTTGGTGTAGATGGGGAACCAGTATTTGCCGTCCACCTGCCCGTAGTAGGTGGTGAAGGGCGGTGAGAGGTCTTCGTGACCCCGGCGCAGGTCGTCGGGGACGTTCTTGCCGTTGACCAGCACAATCATCAGGTCCTGCTGGTCCACCCAGACGCGGCCCTGGAAGTAACGTTTGTTCTTTTCGATGACTTTAGGCTTGGCGTCGAAGACGTAGGTGTTCAGCTCATCGACATGCTGGCGGCCCACGTAGGTAATGTCGTACTCAGGCAGGTCGGCGGTGGTCAGGATGAAGGGCAGCCGGTGCTCGATGTCCTGCATGTCGGCTGGCGACATACTCACGCGCTGGAGCGTGTTTTGCGGTGCGAAGACGACGTGTTCGGTCTGCTTGCCGTCGGTGCCGAAGACGATGTCCGTGACCTCGTAATACTCGCCGTCCACCTTGTTGGTGTCGTCGTTGATGGTGTCCACCTTCACCGAACGGCGCCAGGTGTAGTTGCGGCGGGCTGCGTCGAAGATGGTCTCCTGCGCGGCGAACTTGTCGATAATCTGCTGCGGAGTCATGCCGGTGGGCGGCGCAGGGTCGATGGGGCCGAAGCCTTCCTGGGCGCGGGCGTATGGATTTGCGACAGTGGTGAGCACCAGAAGCAGGCAGGCCGATAGCAGGAAGAGACCGGTCAGGCCGGTCGCGGTTGAGGCCCGTCGAGTGAAGAAAATTTTCATTGCATCGAACTCCGTAGGGACGCGGTAAGCGATTCTGCCGGCCGCCGC
Source organism: Edaphobacter sp. (assembly GCF_035763405.1). Classification (NCBI taxonomy): domain Bacteria; kingdom Pseudomonadati; phylum Acidobacteriota; class Terriglobia; order Terriglobales; family Acidobacteriaceae; genus Edaphobacter; species Edaphobacter sp. The sequence continues at coordinate 2,357 of NZ_DASUBE010000020.1, read as the reverse complement.
ATCCTACCTAAGAATAGACGCGATTTTTGGAGGTTTGGTGATGTGGGCTGGATTGTCTCTGGCCGCCGGTCTGGTTGCCGGGTTGGCGGCGCGGCACTGGGTGTGGCTGGCGACGGCGTCTGGTCTCGTCGGCTGGGTCATGGTGCTCAGGCGAGAGGTGCGAGTGCGGGAGATCGAGCGGCGGCGCGTCCTGAAGGCCAGGGAGGAGCTGGAAGCATATACACAACTGGATACGCGCGTTCCGAGCGATGGAGGCATCGGCGAACTGGCCAGGCAGGTGAGCTGGATCATCGCTGAAAAGAGTGCTTTTCCCCGCGCCGCCATGCTGGTTCGGGACTCCAGCGGAAGGCTGACGGTCTCTGGGAGCAGGGGGCTGGACGAGCAGATGATTGAGGCGCTGGAGGCGTGGTGCGGAGCGGTCATGGAGGCCGAGCGCACCTGCGCAGCCAATGCCCGGCGCGGCGACGGCGGGCTGGGTATGCGGTTGACGCTCAAGAGCTTCGCGGTGGTTCTGGGCAAGGAACAGACCGGCGTGGGCGTCGGGCGGGCGGTTGTGACTCCGCTGTGGACTTCGACCGGGAGGATGCTCGGGGCGCTGGTGGTCTGCGCTGACGGAGTGATGAGGGTCCGTCGGAGCGTGGTGGCCGAGGCACTGGCGGGCATCGAGGCACTGGCGGCCAAGGTGGGCCGGTCGATGGAGAACGCTGCTCTGGCCGAGCGGCTCTTGAAGGCAGAGAAGCTGGCCGGGCTGGGGCTGCTGGCCGGAGGCGTGGCTCACGCGCTAAGCAATCCGCTGACTGCGGTGCTGGGCTTTGCGGAGTTGATTGCGCATACGACGACCGAGCCTCGGGTCCATGAGGATGCAGAGACCATCGCGCGAGAGGCGCGGCGGATGCGCGAGACGGTCGCCAGCCTGGCAAGCTACTGCCAGCCCGCGGCAGAGTGCGGCGAGATGGTTGAGGTTGCCGCGCTGGTGCGGGAACTGACCTCGGCCTGCGCGGGCACACTCGAAACGCGCGGCATCCGGCTGGTGCTTGAGGCTGGTGAGCGCGCGCCGGCTGTGCGCGGAAACCGCGAGCGGCTCCGCCAGGTGATGGAGCATCTGCTGAACAACGCAGCCGAAGCTGTGGGCGCGGCGCGCGAGATGGGCGTGGCCACTCCGCTGGACGGCGACGGCGAGGCGCACGCAATCCGGGTGACGGTGAGCCACGACGATCAGACGCTGCACCTGATTGTCAGCGACACCGGGCCGGGCTTCCGCGAGCCGGAGCGCGTCTTCGACCCGTTCTACGCGGGGGGCGAACCGGGCGACGGGCCGGGGATCGGGCTCAGCGTCTGCCACGGCATTGTGCGCGAGCACGGCGGGGAGATTAGCGCCTTCAACCTGCATCCGCACGGAGCCGCTGTGATGGTGGAGCTGCCGGTGGAACGCGCGGCTGGGATGGCGCGAGAGGTGGCGTAAGACAAGGATCAGGAATCGGGGATCAGGGAGCTTTGGTCTTCGATGCCTGTTTCGTCTACCTCGATGTTCCACTCGCGCAGGACTTTGTAGATTGCTCCGGCAGAAAAGCCTGCGCGGAGCAGGCGTCCCATGACACGGGAGGTTTCTTTCTGGGCGCTCTCGCCTTCCGGCTTGCGGATACGCTTGCGGGCGATGTACTCGCGGGCGAGTGCGGCTTCATCGACGTCTTCGTAGGCGGTCTCCAGCGTTTTGGTAATGAGGTCGCGGTGGACGCCCTTCTGCATCAGATCCTGCTGGACGCGGCGGCGGCCGAACTTTTCGTTGTCCTTGCGGAGGCGGGTGTAGTCGGCTGCGAAGCGGGCGTCGCTGAGGTAGTTCAGTTCTTTGAGCCGGGCGACGACGCGGTCCATTGCCTGCTCGCCCCGGTCGCCTTCTTCAGCGCGGGTCTTCATCAGACGCTTCAGGTCGCGGACGGTGCGCATCTTGCGTGCGAGGGCGGCGACGGCGTACTCGAACAGGGCAGCTTCGCTGAGCGGTCCGCGCTTCTTTGGCTTGGCGAATGGCATCCTGCTCCTGATGAATCGTCTTTGGTGGCCTGAATGGGGAGTACCCCCCTCCCCCTACTTAATGCCTAAAGTCCTTCAAACATTGGACTTAGGTTCGGACTATTCTTCGATCATCCCGTAAAGTATTCATTATAAACGGATATTTTCGTAAAGTACTGGTTCTAAAGGGGAAACCCGGTGGGTTCACCGGGTCTTCCTGATTTTCTACCTGTTTCTATGGTAGCAAATGAGGCAAAACTGGCCCGCCATCCGGGCGAGGCGTGGATGTGGTTTCGTATGTGTGAGATGCGGGCGATGCGGAAGAGAACACTCCTTGACAGGTGAGAAAT
>NZ_DASUBE010000019.1:0-41321 GCF_035763405.1 Edaphobacter sp. | reverse complement strand
TTAGACACCGGCGGAGACAACTCTCTCCACGCCGATTCACTCAGCCGATAAGACGAACGCTGGGGTTAGCCAGATAGTACATGGAGTAACCATTTTGCCGGGAAGACGGCTCAAGATTGCAGCCGCCATCGTGGATCATGTGCGGTTCGCGTACACCTTTCGTGGTAGAGTGTGCAAAATTTTGCAACTTCACCCTTAAAGTCTGCTACTGTTTAGGCCGATTCCTCCATTCCGGGCACTCTCCCGGCCCGGTTTGGAACGGTGGTTTTCGTTGAAAGAGAGGGGTGTCCGATGAGCTTTCTCCTGTCCGTCTTTCAAGCGATCTGTCACATTCTGCTGGCGACGCTGGTGGCGCTGCACCCAGCGTCGGCGGCAAAGCATGGAGACGCCGACACGGCGAGCGCGGAGACCGGGGGCCGGGTGGTGCTGGCTGCCATGCGCGCGCCCGATACCGGCTACTGGCACACCAACGAAGCCCAGATACTCGATTCCTGGAACCGTCCCGTGCGCATTCAGGGCATCAACTGGTACGGCTTCGAGACCGAGCGCGGCATCGTGGGCGGGCTGACTGTACAGGACTACCGCACGGTCCTTGAGACCATCAAGCGCGATGGATACAACACCATCCGGCTGCCCTTCTCGAACCAGATGGTCGAGAGTCCGATTGTGCCCAGGGACATTGCGTTTACGAACGCGGGCGGCCCGATCAACGAAGACCTGCGCGGGCTCAACTCGCTCCAGGTGATGGACAAAGTGGTGGACTATGCCGGAGCGATTGGTCTGAAGGTCATCCTCGACGACCATCGCTCCGAGGCGGGCGACAGCGCCGAGCAGAGCGGGCTCTGGTACACGCCTGCCTATCCCGAGACAGCATGGCTTGCGGACTGGCAGATGCTGGCCCAGCGGTACAAGGGCAGCTCGACCGTCGTGGGAATGGACCTGCGCAACGAGCCTCACGGGGCGGACGCCGACGGGGCCTGCTGGGACTGCGGCGGCGAGCGCGACTGGCACCTCGCCGCCGAGCGCGCGGGCAACGCCATCCTGAAGGTGAACCCAAAGCTGATCATCTTTGTCGAAGGCACGGACAGCTACCACGGCGACGCGACCTGGTGGGGCGGCAACCTCGAAGGCGTCCGCACCTCGCCGGTCGAGTTGAACGTGCCTGACCAGTTGGTCTATTCCCCGCACCTCTACGGGCCGAAGACATACCGGCAGCCATGGTTCAACGCGCAGACGACACCGGCGAGCCTCGAATCGGTCTGGCACAATCACTGGGCCTATATCAGCGAGTTCGGCATCGCCCCGGTGTGGCTGGGCGAGTTCGGCACCACCAATCAGCCGGGCGATCTGGAGGGCAGCGATCCCGGTACCGAAGGCCAGTGGTTCGGCAGCCTCGTCGTCTATCTGGGCCGCAACCCGGACATCGGCTGGGCGTTCTGGGCGCTCAACGGAGAGGACGAGAACGGCCTGCTCGATGCGAGCTACCAGTTCCCGGTCAACGGCCGCAAGCAGCAGATGATGTCGAGCATCATGTCCGGCGCGTCGGTCGGGGCGCAAGAGGTCGCCGGCGTCGAGCCGCTCCGCTGATGGTCTGTAACCTTTCGCTGTCATTCTGAGCGACGCGAAGAACCCCCGCATTCTTCCGCGGCTGCACGAACCTTCACGTTCAAATCAACAACTACACCGATAAGAAAAAGGCTCTAAATCCACGCGCAGAGCAACCGTCCCGCCGCGCCCCGCAGCTTCAACGCATCGGTGCGCCCGGCAAAGTAGCGTGCGTTCATCTCCGGTGAGCCAAGATCCTCGATGCTCCGGAAGGCGGCAAGCTCAGCGGCAATCTCCGCCGGAGTGAAGAAGAGCTGGAACGGCTCACCCGCCTGCCGCACGCGCGAGGCAAGCGAATCCAGCGCGAGCTTCTCCAGCGGCGGCAGCGCATGGCGCGGCTGAGAGTAATCGAGCGCAAGCCCCGTCCCTTGCGGCAGCGACGCAATGTACGCGACCGTCGAGCGAAATGCGGGCAGCGTGAGATACGGCACAACTCCGAGCCACGCAAAGAACGCGGGAGCGCAGCGGTCGAAGCCGGCCTCCTCCAGTTGCGCGGCCAGCGTCTGGGTCTCGAAGTCTACGGAGATGTATGTATGGCGTTCGGGAGCGGAGAGCTTGCCTTCGGCGAGCAGTTCGCGCTTCCACTGCTGCGTAGCGGGATGGTCCACCTCGAAGACGCGGAGCCGCGCGTGCGGATTGCGGTGCGCAAAGGTGTCGAGCCCCGCGCCCAGCAGCACATATTGCTCGACGCCGCCAGCCACCGCTTGCGCCAGATGGTCCTCGGCAAATCGGCTTCGCGCCACCATGAAGGCACGCAGTGACACCGACCATGGACGGTCCGGGCGCACGGGCGTGCGGCGCAGCTCTTCCGCGTAGACGCTGCCGAGAATCGGCACGGCGACGGGGTCGTCGAGCACAAGCGGCTTCGCATCATAGAGCTGATGCGCCGCACGCCGCATCGCTACACGCAGCGCGGTGCGCGAGGGCTTAGCGGCCTGCATGATGCATCCGTCCTCCCATCGGGCAGAAGGCTACTCCTTCGCCTTCAGGCTGGCTTCGTTCTGCTTGATGAACTCCTCGATCTCGGCCGCCATGCCAAGAATCTTGCGCCACTGTTCCTTGTAGAGCGTCACTGGGAATCGTCCCACGCCATAGAGCGACACCGCGCCCTTCTCGCTCACCTTCAGGCTCAGTCCGCGCACACCCTTGTTCTTCAGCTTTTCGTTCTCTGCCTTGAGGCGCTCCAGCTCTGCTCTCAGATCTTCTTCCGACATGGATTCTCCTTTCCTAAAAGACTACACGCCGGAGGTTTGGAAGAAAACGCATGAGGCGAGCACAGGAATAACCAAGTCTCCACTCCCGGAATTTTTTCGTCGAGCGCCTGCGAGAATTAGGAGAGACTTGAGCTACGCATGACGAAAAAGCAGTCCTCCCGCAAACTTCGTGTAGGCATTCTCTTCGGCGGCCGTTCCGGCGAGCACGAAGTCTCCATCCGCTCTGCCGCCTCCATCCTCGACGCCATCGACAGGAACAAGTACGAAGTCGTCCCCATCGCCATCACGAAGCGAGGCCTCTGGCTCACCCCCGGCGAGTCTCAGCGAATGCTCGAAGGCGCAAAGCCATCCGCAGCCACACGGAAGTCTTCTCCCGGCACCAATCTGGTTCATCAAGCCAATGTTCTCCCGGGCAGGTTCGATGTCATCTTCCCCGTGCTGCACGGCACCTTCGGCGAAGACGGCACCATCCAGGGTCTGCTGGAGCTTGCCGACATTGCGTATGTCGGCTCCGGCGTGCTGGGTTCCGCCACCGGCATGGACAAGGTCGTGATGAAGCAGCTCTTCACCGCAGCAGGTCTGCCCCAGACGCCGCACGTGGGCATGCTGCGCAACCGGTGGCAGGCCGAACCGAAGCGGTGCATTGCTCACATCGAAACGCATCTGGCCTATCCCGTCTTCGTCAAACCTGCGAACCTTGGCTCGTCGGTCGGCATCAGCAAGGTCCACAACCGGGCAGAACTTACCGGTGCAATGAACCTGGCTGCCAGCTTCGACCGCAAGCTCATTGTCGAGCAGGGCGTTGGCGGGCCGGGCGCAAAGCCGCGCGAGCTGGAGGTGGCTGTCCTCGGCAACGACGCGCCTGAGGCCTCCGTCGTGGGCGAGATCGTTCCCGGGGCCGAGTTTTACGATTACGACGCGAAGTATGTCTCCGACAACAGCGTTCCCATCATCCCGGCAAAGCTGTCGAAGCAGGAGGCGAAGCAGATCCGCGAGATGGCCATCGCCGCCTTCCGTGCCTGCGACTGCTCGGGCCTTGCCCGTGTCGACTTCCTGATGGAGCCTGCGGGCAAAGGGAAGAAGTCCCGCATCTACCTGAATGAAATCAATACCATGCCCGGCTTCACCAGCATCAGCATGTACCCGAAGCTGTGGCAGGCCAGCGGCCTCTCCTACAAAAAGCTCATCGACCGCCTGATCCAGCTAGCCGTGCAGCGCCACGCCGAAAAGACGCAGACCACCTACACTCGCTAACCTCTCTTTGTGTGCACTGTGTTTTCCAAAAAACGTTGTCATTCTGAGCGGAGCGGAGAATCCCCGCATTTCGTCGGTGGCTGCACAGGCCCTGCGCCCATCGGAATAGTTCCAGCCACGAGGAAGCCGCGCTAACCGGACACAAGTGCTTCGGCCGATCCTGCGGTCTCCGGCGCAGGATCATTGGCACCCATTCTGCTCGTGCGTGCCAGTCGCATCACCTCAAAGACTCCCTCAACACTCTCCCGGTTCAGGTCGCCCATGATGCTGATCTGTCCCCATCCGCGCTCCAGTAAATAGCCGCTCTTGTGGGCAATCTGGAACCCGGCTTCGCAGCATCGCGTGGCTATGCTCATGTCATCAAGCTCAAACGTGCAGATCACCGGCGCGGCGGTCTCGTCGTCCACCAGCGCAGGCATTCCCTGCTGGCGCAACATCGTCCGCACCCGCGCGCCCAGTGCGCGATAGTGCTCATAACGCTGTTCGCGGCTCTCGGCGTCGCCGTAGTTCTCATCGAGCGCCTCCCGTAGCGCCAGCAACTGAGGCGAAGCCACGGTATACATCGGCGCGCGCTGTGCGATGTTCTCCCTGATGTTGAACGTAGCCGGAACGTGTTCGAAGGATGTCTCGGCAAGGATGCGTTCCTCAGCAAAGACCATTGCCAGCCCGGCGTATGAGCCAAGCGCCTTACCGCTCACCCCGGAGGCCAGCGCCACCCGGCAGTCATCGAGCGGCACCGCGCCCAGACTGCTCACACAGTCCGCCGCCGGCGTGGCCCCATGCTTCACACACAGCTGGCTCAATCGCGGCAGGTCGTTCAACTGGCCGGTGCTCGTCTCCAGATGCACGGCCCACGCCCACGCGGCGTCATCTCGCAGCTTTGCCTCGATCGCGTCGAAGTTCCATCGCTCGCCCCATCTCCACCGGAGCGCGTCAAACTGCAATCCCGCCGCACGGGCCTGCCGCACAAGCCGCTCGCCGAACTCGCCGTTGGCCAGCACCACGCCCGGAGCGTCTCCGAACCGCGACCGCAGACACGCCGCGACCGCATCGTTTGCCAGGGTTCCGCTGCCGGTCATCAGCGCAACCGGAAGACCGCCGGCCAGCTCGCTCAGCGTTTTGCGCACACTGGCGTAGGCCTCGACCATCGAGTGGGCTCGATGCGAGACCGGTGTGTGCTCAAACGCCTGTCTGACCGCGCGCGAGATCTGCACCGGCCCGGGCAGCAAGCTCACCGGCTCGCGCGCACGCCTCTGCCACCACGCTTCAAATCTCTTCGCCTTCCGCTCAACGGAGGTATCGGCAAGCTCCATCGCCATCGGTATGTAGTTCGCCGCGCCCGACTGTACCGCCGCGCCCAGGTCGCGGAAGCCGAGCGCGCGATACATCTCCGCCCGCTCAGCAATGCCGGAGATCAGCAGATGCGACCGGCCCTGATGGCGCGCCTCTGCATAGACCTGCCAGAACAAGCCCGCGAGCACAGTGCCCCGGCGAGCATCATTCTTGATCGCCAGCAGCCGAACCTCGCTTGGCCCCGGAATCGAGGTCAGCGTCTCGGCAGGATTCGGCAGGCGCTTCTCAATCGAAAAAGGAGCCGTGCTGTTGATCGAGATCATGCCGATGACGGCGTCGCCGCTCTTGGCAACGAAGTACCGGTTCGCGTCATCGAACCGGTCTACCAGAATGCCGGTCTCGTTGCTCTCATACTGGCCCAGTTCTTCGGCAAATGTTCGATGGTTCAGCCGATGAATCTGTCGCAGCTCTTCCGTGGTCGTGGCCGGTTTGAACACAATTTCCCGCACCGCAGCAGTAAAACACACGGGAGACATAAGATTGACGTAATCTTTCTGTCTTCTTTCATGTGGCGCAAACCACTCCGCCCCCAGCCCCCTTCGACGGAAGGTGAAAAACCGTGCGACCGCAGGCACATGGCCACATCCAATCCCCAAAACCATACCCGAGGTGTCTTATGCCCCAGCCAGCACTCACTGTTGATGACCTGATTGCCTGGAACGAGCGCACCCACGCCGAGTGGCGCAAGCTGCTCACCGCGCATCCCGAGGTCCTCTCGTTCTCCTGCGACATTGCCGGAGCCAAAACCGTGGCCGAGCTGCTGCAACACATCGTTGCCCCCGAGCGTCGCTACGCCCAGCAGCTTGCCGGCGAATCCATGACAGACTACAAGGACATCCCCTTCGACTCAGTCGAGTCCGTCTACGCCACGCACGACCGCGCCATCGCCCGCTTCCGCCAGCTTCTGGCCGACAGCACCATCAACTGGGACGAGCCGTTCGAATTCATGACACGCACGCTGGGCCCGGCCCGCTCCACGCGCAAAACCGTGCTCTTTCACGCGCTCTTACACTGTATCCGGCATTACGCGCAGCTCACCACGCTGGTGCGCCAGCACGGCATCACCCACAAGCTGCCTCAGGATTATCTCGTTATGCATTTTGAGCGCGTCGAACCCACGTCCGCGTCGTAGTTGCCTTGCAATGAACAGTTTTAGCTTTGACTTCGCCTCGGCGCTCCACTAAAGTGGCCGCCTATGCGAAAAGCTGCTTTAGCCCTCATGCTGTCGTTCGCCGCCGTCACGCTTGCGTCCGCGCAGCCCGAGCGCCCGGCCATCACCGGCATCGCCTTCGTGCGCATGTACGCCTCCAACATGCAGGCGTCCCAGAACTTCTACGGCCAGACGCTCGGCTACGACCACACCACGCGCAACGGCATCCTGACCTACCCGGTCAGCGACTCGCAATCGCTCGAACTCGTCCCCCTCCCCTCGCCCGCTCCCCAATCTCGGATCGCCGCCATCGGCTTCACCACGCGCAACGTCCGCGCGCTCGAGAAATACATCGAAGCCCATCACGTCAACATCGACCAGCCCCTCCGCGACGGCAGCTTCGCCGTGCGCGACCCCGAAGGCCATCTCGTCTACTTTGTCCAGCAGCGTCCAGCGTCCACCAAGGTGCTCTCGCCGCGCGCCGCCTCGCACCGCATCATCCACACCGGATTCATGGTCCATAATCGCGCCGCCGAAGACGCCTTCTGGCGCGGCATTCTCGGCTTCCGCCCCTACTGGTATGGCGGGCGCAAGGAGGGCGAACTCGACTACATCTCCAGCCAGGTCCCCGACGGAACCGACTGGATCGAGTACATGATGCGCTCCGCCGACGCTCCCGCACCCAGCGCGCACCAACTCGGCAGTGACTTCCACTTCTCGCTCGGCGTCAATCACATGGCCGATGCCGTCGCCGCGCTTGCCCGCAACCACTGCCAGGGCCCCAACTGTACGCGCACCCAGACGGGCCGCGACGGCAAGGTGCAGCTCAACCTCTTCGACCCCGACCTCACCCGAGTCGAGTTCATGGAGTTCAAGCCCTCAGGCACCACCTGCTGCTCCGCCTTCACCGGCAAACACCCCAGCGCCATCGAGGACCGCTAGGGTTCTCCTCCCGCATCATTCTTCGCTTGTCATTCTGAGCGGAGCGAAGAGTCCCCACATTCTTTTTTAGTTGTCATCCTTCCGCGCAGCGGGAGGATCTGCGTTTTCTTCCGTGGCTGCACGAACCTGTGCGTTCAATCGACAACTGCCCCACACAATCATGGATACTCAGTCACTTTCGGCGTAACGCGCGGCTTGATCGACGTCGCCCCGCCCTTATCATTGATGACGTTCTCGATGCCACCATTGCGCCCCAGACACACCGTAATCATGTCGTGAAAGCGAACGCCGGGAGTCTTAGGCACTTCAATCGCGCGTGTCAGCACAATATCCGGGTGGCGAAACACGCTGTAGATGCCCAGCCCCCAGGCTTCATGTGAGGTCACATTTGCAGCCACTTTGTACGAAGCCCAGCCGTCGGTGCCGGGCGCGCTGCTATAGGCGGCCTGCGTGGGCGGATCGTAGGGGATCTCAGATTGATAGAAGTACGTGCGGCCATGGTTGCCGTTCCACAACACCTGAAACTTCTGGTGGTGTTCCACGAAGAGACCATAGGCAGTCACATTGTCTCCATTCACGACCAGCCCGTTGTCGGAGAGGTTCGTCGTCCAACCCACGCCGCGCCCGTGGTCGGCGCGCCAGATCCACGTATGGTCGATGATGGTGTCGTTCGCGTTGATTGTCAGATTGCTCTCCACGCTCCCCGGGCCTGCGCCGCCATCGCGGAAGAAGACGTCGGCCAGCAGGATGGGATCGTTGCCGTGCGAGGCGTGGCTGCCCGTCGGGCCAACTTCAAGCAGCACCGGAGACTTCACTTCGCCCGCGTCGAACAAGATGCCTGCAACGATGATCCCGTCCGCGTCAGCCGTCGTCATGGCTGCCGTGCCGTGCGTGGGCTTCAGCGTGGCAAACCCAAGGCCCAGCACAACCGTGTTGGGTCGCGTCACGTGGATAGGATCGGTCAATTCATAGATGCCGGGCGTGAGCAGCAGATTCTTGCCCTTCTTCAACTGTGCGTTGATCGTCGCCGCCGCGTCGCCGGGGTGTGCAATGTAGAACTTCGCCAGCGGAATCGTCTTGCCCGGAGTCGAACGCGAGCGCCACGTAATGTCCTCGCTGTCACGCGCCAGCGCAGGCACGCGAACGCTGTAGTTGCCGCGCGCGTCTACCTGAAGGAACGGCTTCTCGCGCACCACCGGCGTCTTCGCAATCTTCGTGTAGGGCGGCGAAGGCCAGTTTCCCGCTGGAGGATTGGGAACGCCGACGAAGACCATGTTCCAGTTCGAGCCGGTCCACGACTTCCACTCACTGTTGCGTGAGATCCACTGCTGCTGCGTGCCTGAGTCCACATTGCCGTCAATCAGGGAGTCCGACATCCAGCCGCCGCTGGCCCAGCCGTGCTTCTGGTGCAGTACCAGGCTGCCCAGCACGTGCATCCGCCGAAACGACACGGCCTGCGAGACGGCCCACTGCATCGTGCCGTCTGTCGGTGTCACGGAGAAGTTTTCCACCCCGCGCCAGAACGTGGTCGTGGCATTGTTGTTCGGCGCGCTGGCGTCGGCGTGGACGTTGCCGGTGATGTGAACGTCGTTGGGCGACGCGCCCAGCCCGAGCGCCTGTGTATAGAAGCCGACCGGAACATCAACGTTATAGTTTCCGGGGAGAAACAGAAATGCATTGCGTTCCGGGCCGAACTCGTTGTGCTGCTGGACGGCATAGACCTCATCGATCTTCCGCTGGATGTCGGCAGACGGCATCGACGGGCTGAAGACGGCGACGTTCGGGCCGAAGTCGGGCTTTGCTTTGGCGGCCAACGCAGTCGCGGCAAAGCAGGCGAGCAGGCCCACCATCAGGCATGGCTTGAGACCGAACTTGATTCCGGCAGAAGACAGGATTGTACGTTGACCGCGATGCATCGACTCTCCAATTCCGATTTCTCTGACCGCGTCGTCGCGCCGCGCACATAGCGAGGTATGGGCGCCGACAAAGCAGGCCGTAAGTCACCGTAAACATCTTGCCACAGATAACGCACGAAGTGCCTAAGACAAACGTGTGTCTTTGCTGCATGGCGCACTTGCGCCCGTTCCGGCATGAAGCCGGTACGGTCCTGTAGGCAAGGCTTTGGAGACGGAAGAAGCTCGGAGGGGTCAAAGCACAGGCTGGGGCAGGCGGCTTTTTACTCTGCGCCGCCCGAGAACGTACTCAAGCTACAGCCAGCTCCGGATCTTCAACGACCCTGATGGGAGTGGCGGCGCTGGCGGGTGCCGGACGTTTCCAGTCACCGAGAGAACGGCTCAGAAGCGCCGAAGCGCAGCCCTCTCCACAGAGGGTGATGATGTCGTTGGAGAGCGCAAGCTCCCAGTCCCACGGCATAAAGGTAATTCCGCGCGACGTAACCTTGGCCAGGACCCAGTGATTGCTGGATTTCTTCTGGACCCCACATACGCACGTAAATGTTGGTGTTGCTGCCATCGTTTTGTCCTGCTTTCTGCGGTCATCTTCGGCCGCATGTGCTGCACTTTGCATAACAGCACGTTGGATGCCAATTCAGCAGGAAAAGGGAACATCGCCGTGTTTTCAATGCCCTATTCTGACTGCCGGGCGAAGGTTAGACGAACCGGAGTACTTGAAACCGCCACGAAAAGAGAAAATATTTTCCCTTGAACCGGGGTCGTCTCCCTGATGTGCCGGCAGCCTGCCGAACATCCTCCTAACAATAGATGCTTGAATAAGATAACTGGTTGTGGGCCTCGGTGTTGGCTGCCGTGCCCGCCAGGCGTATCCTGACGGCGATGGCCGACGCCTACAACCTCGAACGGTTCGTTGAGGCGCAGGCAGGCGTCTATGCGCGGGCGTGCGCAGAGTTGCGCGCCGGAGCGAAACAGAGCCACTGGATGTGGTTTATCTTTCCTCAGATTCACGGGCTTGGGTCAAGCCCCATGGCAGTGCGCTTCGCCATCTCCGGTCTGCCGGAGGCACGCGCCTATCTCGCGCACGAGCTGCTGGGCAGCAGACTGCGCGAGGCGACGCAGATCGTGCTCAGGGTCGAAGGCAGAACCATCCGCGAAATCTTCGACTACCCCGACAACCTCAAGTTCCACTCCTCCATGACCCTCTTCGCAAAAGCTGAAGAGCGCGGCGGCGTCTTTTCCGAGACCTTGCAAAAGTACTTCGGCGGAGAAATGGATCATGCGACCCTCTCGCGTATCGGCGCCTGACAGCCGGGCTCTACATCTTTCGTGCCACGCATCGGATAAATGGTTGATGGCGACTTTAAAGCAACATGCATAGGCTCTTAGCAGGAGGAGAGGGTCTCGCTGGCCGTACGCGCACCCGGCGACCCATCGTTCAGATGGAAGCTCCTGTATCCGTGGCCACTGACCGCCGTCTGGTCGATCAAGAGATTGCGAGACTGAGACGCCGGCACTTTGCCGCACTCAATCTTCCGCGCCCGCTCGAGTATCAGTTCGAGGCCGACACAGCCAGGGAACGTTCGCGTCGCCTGTGGATCGAGGGTCTGCTGGCTATCGCCGTCTTCAACCTGTGCCTGCTGGCGGACTACCTGCTCGTCAAAGACCGGATGCTCGGCGAAATGGTGCGGCAGACCGAGATTGTCACTCCCCTTGCCCTGCTGGTCAACTACATGATGCGGCTCGACCTGAAGCCTTGGGCGCGCGAGGGGAGCATCGCCCTCGGCATGGTGCTCATCTACCTTATCAACCTGCGCGTCGAAGGCAATGCGACGGCGGCAACCACAGCCTTCGGGCTGATCTCCGTACTCATTACGGCCTTGTTTGTGAACGTGGTCATGCGGCTGCGATTTCTCTACGCCGCAAGCTCCACCGCGCTGATGCTCGCCGCCGGTCTATGGTACGCATTCCACGCCGCGGGCATGATGTGGTCGGAAAAGATCGTCAGCGCCAGCATGATGACGCTTGGCATAGCTATCACGCTGATGGCCGGGCACAGCCTCGAGCGCGAAGAGAGGCTAAGCTATCTGCTCTTCCTCAACAGCGAGCTGCAAGGCGCCGAGCTGCACCGCCTCTCCAACATCGACAAGCTGACCGAGCTGCCCAACCGCCGCGCCTTCGAGGAACACTTCGAGCAGCTCTGGACCGAGGCCATGCTCGCCGGCACTCCGCTCAGCGCCATTGTCATCGACATCGACCACTTCAAGGTTGTCAACGACGTCTACGGCCACCTCTATGGAGACGAGGTGCTCCGCCGCGTCGGCAGCCTGCTCACCCAGGCCCTGCGCACCCAGCAGGACTTCGCCGCTCGCTTCGGCGGCGAAGAGTTCGTCATGCTCTTGCCCGACACCAGGCTCGACAAGGCAATGGTGGCCGCCGAGCGCGTCCGCCGTCTTGTCGAGATGGTAGGCACCCCCGTGCCCGAACAGGTAGCAGCCGGACAGACGCTCTGGACGACCGTCAGTTGCGGCGTCTCCTCGTGCATGCCCAGCGCCAGGATGGGACGCGAGAGACTGCTGAAGATGGCCGACCGCGCGCTCTATCGCGCCAAGGGCAACGGCCGCAACCGCGTCGAGTACCGCTCCTGCGAGACTGCCTCCAGCGCACACTCCAGCTTTGCGCGACGAAGCTCCGCCCGCCGCATGTTAGCCAACCTCGATGTCAGGGGCGACAGCGGCCATCACTGAAGCCGGGAACCTGTGCCCTTCACTACTTCTGCTCGTCCAGTTCGAGGACCCGCCGCGCCTCTTCCAGGTTCAGATACTCGCCGTCAATGGTGAACTCCCATTCGCCCGCGTTGCCGGGAACACGATGGACATACTTCACCTCATGTCCCTTGTCCCGAAGCTCATTCACGAGAAGATCGATGTCAACTTCCATATAAAGATTGGAGCTTCCCCAGGGAGAACAGGGTTGTCTCGTTCGAGACGAAAGTCGCTATGCGCAGCGGCCGCAACGGGGGGATCGCTTCCGGCACAACAACCTCTTTGCGCGCACCAGGCATCTCACCCTGAGAAACCCAACCGCTACACCGGAGAAGTCATGGCAAAGGACAAGAAGAAGGCGCATGCAAACGCGGCTTCCATCACCCGCAAGCAGCTCATCGATGCACTCAACGGCGACCTGGCCCGCGAATACCAGGCCATCATCGCCTACGTCAACTACTCGCAGGTGCTCAACGGCGCGGCCTACATGAACATTGCGGCAGAGCTGGCCGTTCACGCTGCCGAAGAACTCGCTCACGCCATCACCATCGCCAACCACATCGACTATCTCGGAGGAATGCCGACCGTCGTCCCCAAGCCTGTCCGTACCTCCGAGAAAGCCGAGGACATGTTGCACTTCGATCTCGACAACGAGAGGGAAACCATTCGCCAGTACCGCCGCCGCGTCCTCCAGTGCGACGAACTGCACGAGTTCGCCATCAGCGAATCCATCCGCGAGATCCTCATGCAGGAGCAGGACCACCTTATGGCACTCGCCACCGCCCTCGGCATCGATACACCCAACCCCGGCATCGCCGACTGAGTTTCCCTCACGCGCAGAAAGATGGCGCCTGGTCTCGCCGGGCGCCATCTTTCGTTGCGAACATTAGCGGTGCTGCAACATGCCGCCGCGCAACCATGGCCGAAATACTAACCCCATTCGCCGGCATCGCGCCAGTGGAAGCCGTCGAGCGATTTCATTAAAATAAAAATCGCGATGCCGTTCCCCATCAAAGTCTGCACCGTCTGTGGTGAAGAGTTCGAGCTCAGACCCGGCAAGCCCGGTTTTGCGAACCGCTGCCCCGCCTGTAGCGAACCCGACTCCGACGAGCCCATCTCCGGCAGCAAGCAAAATAAGACCGACCGCGAAGGAAACGCCGCGCGCCGCAGCGCCATCCGCGACCTCCTCTACCGCAAAGACAGCTAAAGAGCTTTGGATTGGTCGTTGCCCACCACAATTACGTCATCTCGACCGAAGGCGGCGTTTTTTGCCGCCGAAGTGGAGAGATCCCCGCATTTCTCCCTCTTCAGCGCCAAGGCATACCGTCCTCACACAGTCTCTTCAGTCCCTACAGCACGCTTGTGCTGCAGCAAAAAGACCGTTCTGTAACCTGTTCATCAGCTCAGAGAACCTCTGGCGACTGAATCAAACTCTCCATAACCCACGTATTAAATCCACGTATATTCGCGCTCGCCCTATCGGTGTCATCGGCGCAAATCGGTGTTAAGCCTCGACGCGCATGAACGCAATCGCCCGTCACACGAGCCGTAAGCTAAAATTTTCACAGACACACAGATTGGAGATTTCCCTTGGCAGATACGATCTTTGACGTAGTAGTGGTTGGCGGCGGTCCGGCCGGATACACCTGCGCGATCCGCGCCTCGCAGTATGGCCTGAAGGTGGCGCTCATTGACGCGAACGACCGGCTTGGCGGCACGTGCCTGCTCTGGGGCTGCATCCCCACCAAGGCCATGCTCTTCTCGGCCGAGATATGGGACCACCTCAAGCACGCCGACCGCTTCGGCATCGACGTCGCCGCACCGAAGCTCAACTGGAAGGGCCTGCTCGCGCGCAAAGACGACGTCATCTCCCGCCACACCAAGGGCCTCGACTTCCTGATGAAGAAGAACAAGATTACGACCTTCAAAGGTTTCGGCACGCTCACCGGGCCAGCAAAGGACGGCGTCCACACCGTCGATGTCAAGTTGGCAGACGGTAATGCCGAATCGATCAAGGCGAAGAAAGTCGTGCTCGCCACCGGCTCCGACGCACGCATGTTGCCCGGCCTGAAGGCTGACGACACCATCCTGACCAACTACGAGATTCTCAAGATCGCCGACATGCCGAAGTCGCTGGTCGTCATCGGCTCGGGCGCAGTGGGCGTCGAGTTCGCCTCCATCTTCCGCAGCTTCGGCGCCGACGTGACGGTGCTTGAGATGCTGCCCCGCATGGTTCCCGCCGAAGACGAAGACGTCAGCAAAGAACTGTTGCGCCTCTTCAAAAAACGCGGCATCGAGGTCAACCTTTCAATCAAAGATACGAAGGTCGAGAAGAACAAGGACGGCGTGCTCGTGAGCTGGACCGACGCGAACGGCAAGCCGCAGTCCAGGCAGGCCGAGCGGGTGCTCGTCGCCGTAGGCCGCGCACCGCGCACTGCAAACGTCGGTCTGGAGAAGACGAAGATTACGCCCGACCGCGGCTACATCGTCGTCAACGAGTGGATGGAGACCGCCGAGCCGGGCGTCTATGCCGTCGGCGACATCGTCGCCGGACTCCCGCAGTTGGCGCACGTCGGCTCCATGGCCGGCCTCGTCGTCGCCGCACGCATTGCAGGCAAATACGCTCGCCCCGTCAACAAGACCCGCATCCCCGGCTGCACCTACACCGACCCGCAGGTCGCCAGCGTGGGCCTTACCGAGGCCAAGGCGAAGGAAGCGGGCTATCAGGTCAAGGTGGGCAAGTTTCCCTTCGTCGGCAACTCGAAGGCGACCATCTTGGACGCGCACGACGGCTTTGTGAAGGTGGTCGCGGACGCAAAACACGGCGAGGTGCTGGGCGTCCACATCATCGGACCCTACGCGACCGAGATCATCGCCGAAGCCGTGACCGCGCTTGAACTCGAAGCCACAGTCGAAGAGATGATGTTCACCATCCACGCCCACCCCACGGTCGCCGAAGCCCTGCTCGACGGCTTCTCCAGCGTCGAAGGCATGGCGGTGAATGTGTAAGGGGATATGGGCACTAACTTTCAGGCACACGTTGACTTGCTGCACCCTTCTTTTGAGAGACTCAATGCGATGCAACCGTTATCTGTGGCGGAACTTCGCACACGAAAGGGTCTAAGCGGTATTTACCTCTTTAGTGAGAAAGGAGTTCCGGTAACTGTGTAGGGAGTCTCTGCGCAGGGTCGTTTTCCACACCCCTCCTATTGACACCGCTGATAACCTTAAATCAGGAGAATAGGAAGCCCGGCAGCCGCCGGGCTTCTTCACTTTGGCAACAAAATTGCGCAGATACCCCACATCTAAGTCCTTTGTTTGAAGGATTTTAGATATGAGATACGGGGAGGGGTACCCTGGAAGCCCAAAGGCTCTACAATCCCTTCCATGCGCACCATTGCCTTGATGCTCGTCCTTACTGCCGTCGCTCAGGCACAGACCGCACCCGAGCCTGAGCCCATCGAGATCGTCCACCGCGAACAGCACCTGTGGAAGACGATGGCCGAGGAGAACTTCGCCACCGTGCGCAAGCTCTTCACCAAGGACTTCGTCGAGGTAGATAGTCACATCGCTGCCCTCGACACTCTCCTCGTCACTCTCCAGAACTGCAAGCTGACCGAATACGAGCTGCGCGACCTACAGGTCCGCATCCTCGGCCCCGAGGCCGCCATGACCGCCTACCACGAGGTCAGCACCTTCGAGTGCGGTACCGAAGCGAAACCCGACCCTCACCACTTCGACAACAACGACACCACCACCTGGGTCCGCCGCTCCGGCCAATGGCTGGTCCAGGCCCACACCGAAACACCAGCCAAACCCTGACCAGACAGCGCAGGCTACTCGCCAGCAATCGACGAAGGAATGACGACCTCAGGGGTCAGGTGCTCGAGGACCTCGGCTGCGATGCGCTCCTTCTTGCGCGAGAGCAGCGCATCGAGCAGTCGCTTGTGTTTGCGCGCCGCCGACTTCATCGTCTCGCCCGCCGCATGACGCTTCAGGCTCACGAAGGCATAGACCGCAATGCACAGCCGCTCGAGCGTCCGAGCCAGCACCTCGTTGCCCGAGGTCTTCCACACCGTCCGGTGAAAGTTGAAGTCTTCCTCAGCAACGCCGAAATGATCGTTTTTCGCGGCCAGTTCCTCCATGCGACGCACATGGCTGCGCAGCTCGGCCTCAATCTCCTTGGTCAAGCGCGGCGCGGCCAGATCGAAGGCCATCAGCTCCAGATGGCGCCGTACCTCCATCATCTGCACAATCTCCGACCGCGTCAGCTTGGTGACAGTCGTGCCGCGATCAGGCACGCGCAGCACCAGCCCCAGATGCTCGAGCTGCAAGAGCGCCTCGCGCACCGGGACCTGGCTGACATTCAACTGTTTGGCGAGATGCGCTTCGCGGAGCGGCGTGCCGGGAGCAAGGTCGCCCGACCAGATCGCATTGCGCAGGCGCTCAAAGACCTCGCGCGACTTGCTGAGAGAACGAACCGGAACGAGCTCCTGGGTGGCCACGGACATATCCTATCGAAACGGAAATCAACCTCGCAATTTTCTCCGCGCGGTCAAGCTACCGGACGGCGGGCGTACTGTGCCAGCCGATCAGTTCGGCGACCTCGTCCGTCAGGGTCTTGTTCAGCTCGGCGATCAGTTGCTGCTTCTCGGCCTGTGAACGAAAGCCTTCACCACTCATCATCGGACCACAGTCGAACCCCCTGCGCTCGACCATTGTCCTAAGCGCGGGAAAGAACGGATAGCGGAGCAGGACGGCCAGCACATCGTTGGCGCGCGACTGCCACTGACGTGCCTCCTCCCAGTCGCCGCGCTCGGCGGCACGATAGATCTTCAGATAGATCTCGGGCATCGCGTTGTAGGTCGAACCGATTCCGCCTTGCGCGCCCATCAGCAGGCCGGCCGCCAGCACCTCGTCGTACCCGTTGAAGACCAGCTTGCCGCGCCGGACCAGCCGCTGCATCAGGTAGAGGTTGAAGTCAGTGAACTTCACGCCCAGCACGTTGGGCAGGTCGCAGATGTCGATGAGCGACTGCGGATCGGCAAACGCATCGGGCGAGACTTTAGGAAAGTAGTAGAGGATGAGCGGCAGCACGGAGTTCTTCGCCAACGTCTCGTAGTACGCGCGCACGCCGTCGGCGTCGGCGACGGGGGGAAGGCTGCTGATGGCGTGGGCTCCGTGCTCGGCGGCATGGTTCGCCAGCCGGATTGCGTCCTGCACATCCGGCGCGCCCACATGCACGATGAGGTGCCTGTCCTCGGGCAGCGCCGGAGCCAGCGCCTCGACGAGCGCCTTGCGTGTCTCAAGCGTCAAGCGCATTCCTTCGCCGGTGGAGCCGGCGATATAAACCCCATGCGCCCCAGTGGAGAGCAGGTGCAGCATCAGTTGCCGCGCCATCTCGGGACGGAGCTGGTGCGTAGAATCCAGTGGAGTGAGCAGAGCAGGATAGATACCGCCGAACGTTGAGGCCGACATAACTGAGAGCATCCTTGACGTGACTTAAAATGATAATTGATAATGTATCACAGTTCACCGAACGATACCGCAAAAGCGAACAGGAGATTGTGGATGCTCTCTGCCGGTAAGCGCTACGCCTGGTTGGTTGTGGCGCTTCTGCTGGTGGTCTGGATGTTGAACTACTTCGACCGCCAGGTCATCTTTTCGCTGTTTCCTCTGCTCCAGGGAGAGCTGCACGTCTCCTCGTTCCAGATGGGGCTGCTGGGCACGTCGTTCCTGTGGATTTATGCCTTCTGTAGCCCCTGGGCAGGCCATGTGGCGGACCGCTTCGGCAAAAAGTGGATCATCTGCTTCAGTCTCTTTGTCTGGTCTGCCATCACGCTGCTGACGGGACTGGCGCACAGCTTTCGCGAACTGATTGTGCTTCGCTCGCTGATGGGCGTCAGCGAGGCGTGTTACCTGCCCGCCGGGCTCGCGTTGATCGCCGCATTCCATACAGAACGGACGCGCTCTCGGGCCATCAGCCTGCACTACACGGGAACCTACATCGGTACGGTTCTCGGAGGTTTTCTAGGCGGCTGGGCAGGGATGCACTACGGCTGGCGTCCGGTCTTCCTCATTTTTGGATTGATCGGTTGTGCGTATGGGACAGTGTTGCTTGGAGTTCTGCACGAGCCGCATCAGCCTGTTGAAGCTGAGCCTGTTAAGGCACGCAGCGATTTAAGTTTTGGGCCGGCATTTCGCGCCATCGTGCGCGCGCCGGGATACAAGAAGATATTTGCGGTCTTTGCCATCGCATCCATCTGCGACTGGGCCATCTATACATGGATGCCGTTGTACCTATACGAGAACTTTCACTTTTCGCTGGCCAAGGCAGGTTTTACGGCAACGTTTTATATGAAGGCGGGGGGCTTTGCAGGTCTGCTGATTGGCGGAGTGCTGGCGGACGCCTGGGCGCGCCGCAGCTCGCGTGGACGTGCCCTTACCCAGTGTGCAGGTCTGCTGCTGGCCGCGCCGTTTCTAATGGCAAGCGGACTGACCGGAAGCACAGTCACGCTCTATCTGGGGATGACGCTGTTCGGCATCGGGAAGGGAATCTACGATGGCAATACGATGCCGCTGCTATGCGAAGGCATCGCCCCGGAGATGCGCGCCACGGCATTTGGAATCCTGAACTTCGGCGGTACGTTTGCGGGTGGTGTGATTGCTGCTGTGGCGGGTGCACTGAAGAACACATTGGGGCTGGGGCACACATTCTTTGCCTGTGGCGCGCTGTTGTTGATAGGCAGTCTGTTAATCGGTACTGTGCGGATGCGAATGCCTGAGGCCGCGTAGCCAGCCTGGCAGGAAATTCCTCTTCCGAGAAAAATAATAGTTGACAATCGTATTAAAGATTATCAATTATCCATAACACATCAATATTGCACGTTGCCGCACGCCGGATCCGATGCTGAGACGCGGCAGCGCATAGACCCGAGGAAGAGATGAAGAGACCGATTGCAGCAGTACTTCTTTGCATAAGCAGCGTTGTGTTGCCGGCCGTGCTTGTGCCGCGCATGCATGCGCAGGCCATCGCTGCGGCCGAACTGGACGGCACCGTGGCCGATCCGACAGGCGCGGTGATTCCGCAGGCGGCTGTCACGGTGACGAACGCCGACACCAGTGCTGTGCGCACTACGACGACGAACAATGCGGGCCAGTTCAGCCTTCCTGGACTGCCTGTGGGGCCGTATCGGCTGGACGTAAGGGCCACGGGCTTCAAAAACTACAGCCAGACCGGCATCGTGCTACAGGTTGGCAATTCCGCGACGGTCAATGCTGTGTTGAGCCTGGGATCTTCGACGGACACGGTGACGGTGCGGTCGGATGCGGCGATGGTCCAGACGCAGGATGTGGCGATCTCGTCGGTCATCGGCAATCAGGAGATCAATGACCTGCCGCTCGATGGCCGTTTGGCGACACAGCTTGTGCTGATTGCCGGTGCGGCGGTGAATACGACTGGCGGCGACCTGACAGGCAGCAAGCAGTTCTTCAGCTCCCAGTCGATCTCGCTTGCAGGCGGGCAGGGCAATGGGCTGAACTATATGCTCGACGGCAGCGACAACAACGATCCTTTCTCGAATGTGAACCTGCCGTTCCCATTTCCTGACGCGTTACGCGAGTTCAGCGTCTCGACCAGCGCGCTACCTGCGCAGTACGGCACGCACCCGGGCGGGGCGGTGAACGCGGTCACGCTTTCGGGCACGAATCGCTTTCACGGAACGGCGTTTGAGTATCTGCGCAACAACATCTTCAACGCGCTCGGATACTTTTCGGTGAAGGATACACTGCATCGCAACCAGTACGGCGGCACGCTGGGCGGGCCTGTGCATCATGACCGTTTGTTCTTCTTTGGTGGATACCAGGGAACGCACAATGTGCAGCAGGCGGTCTCGACGACGGCCAGGGTGCCGACGGCGGCGATGATTGCGGGTGACTGGTCCACGTATGAGTCGGCCACATGCGTTTCGTCGCACAAGGCCAGACAGTTGAAAAATCCTGCGACGGGTGCGCCGTATCCGAATAACCAGATTCCGACGACGCAGTACAACTCGTCGAGCATGAAGCTGCTCCAGTACCTGCCCACGGCGCAGGACGAGTGCGGCAACGTGAAGTACGGCATTCTGGATAACAGTGATGAGTGGCAGGCCATTGGGCGCGTGGACTGGACCATCAGCCCGCGCCAGTCTGTCTTCGCGCGCTACTTCATCGACGATTACGGGATTCCGGCGACCTATATTCCGCACAACATTCTGGTCAGCACGCGGTCGGGCAATCAGGAGCGGGCGCAGACGTTGACGGTGGGCCACACCTACATCATCAATGGCAATACGCTGAACGTCATTCACGCGGGGTTCACGCGCAGGCGCGATGATCGTCTGCCTGCAGCCGAGGGCATCAGCGGGCCGTCGCTTGGCAGCAACATCTATTCGCGCGAGTCGAACTCGCTGCGGCTCTCGGTGAGCGGCAACTTCAGCATTAGTTGCTCAGCGTGCGCGACCGGCAAGTTCAACGACAACACGTTCCAGTTCTCCGACGACCTGACGATGTCGCGTGGACGCCATCAACTGAGCTTCGGCGGAAGCGTCATGCGCATTCAGCTCAATCAGGAAAATAACTATCTACTTGACGGCAATTATTTGTTCAGCGCCTCGTTCAGCGGCGACAACATGAGCGATTTTTTGCTGGGCAAGCTGAGCGGGTTCAACCAGAGCGCGATGCAGGGAACGGCGAACCGGCAGACGCTGCCCGGCCTGTATGCGCAGGACACGTTCCGCGTGTCGAGCAATGTGACAATCACCGGCGGCCTGCGCTGGGAGCCGCACATCTTTCCGCAGGACTACTTCGGTCGTGGCAGCATGTTCGACCGCGCCGCGTTCGATGCGGGCAAACACAGCACAGTGTTCGTGAATGCGCCGGCGGGCAGTTTCTACTACGGAGATCCGGGTGTGCTGAAGAGTTTTGTGCATAACAACATGCTGGGCTTTTCTCCGCGCCTTGGCCTGGTGCTGACGCCCAGAGGGACGCATGATGTCTTCCGCGTCGGCTATGGTCTGCTCTACGACAACATCGAGCAGTACTACGATGAGCGGGTGCAGTCGAACCCTCCGTTTACCGACGAGGTGGACAATACGAACCCGGGGCCGTTCGACAATCCGTGGGCCAACTATCCGGGAGGCAATCCGTTCCCGATCGATGTGCCGAGCAAAGACGTTGCGTTTCCTACCTCGGCGCTCTATGTCACGCTGCCCACACACCTGAAGCCGACGTATATCAGCCAGTGGAATGCGAACTTCGAGCACCAGTTTGCGAATAACTGGATGTTCTCGCTGAGCTATATCGGCAATAAGACCACGCACCTGTGGGCGGGGCGAGAGACGAACCCGGCAGTGTACATTCCCGGAACGTGCGGCAGTTCGGCCTGCTCGACGACGAAGAACACGCAGAACCGGCGTGTGTTGTCTCTGGCCAATCCGGCGCAGGGAGCATACTACGGCTCGATGCCCACGACCAACGACGGCGCCAATGCCAGCTACAACGGCCTGCTCGCGTCATTGCAGCACCGCTACAGTCACAATTACACCGTGCGGTTCAATTACACCTGGTCGCACTGCATCAGCGAGACGGACTTCAACATCGAGCTAACCGGGCCGACTTATATGAATCCCAATAATCTGCGCGAAGACCGGGGCAACTGCAACCAGGATGTCCGCCATGTGTTGAATGGATCGTTTATTGCCACCAGCTCGTACCATGGGGGGCGCATAACGAGCTTTCTGCTGTCGGGCTGGAAGGTGGCACCGCTCTTGCGCGTGATGTCGGGCGGATCGGTCAACGTGACGACCGGTGTAGATAATTCGCTGACTGGCGTAAACCTTGACCGTCCCAATCTGGTCGATGCAACCACGGTGTACAGGCAGGGTTGGCATCACTCCGATCCGCAGCACGTTTATTTGAATGCGAATGCATTTTCGGCAAATGCGCTGGGCACCTTCGGCAATCTGCAACGGAATGCGTTCAAGGGGCCGGGTTACTTTGACCTGGATGCTTCGGCGGGCAGGATCTTCAGGGTGAGCGAGAATTGGAACTTCGAGTTCCGCATGGACGCCTTCAACGCACTGAACCATGTCAACTTCAACAATCCATCGCCAACCTCTATCCTTTCCTCCACCTTCGGACGCATTACAGGCGCGCATCCAAACCGCGTGCTGCAATTCTCCGGAAAAATTCACTTCTAAAGGACAGCAATGAACATTCGCTTCAGCGCGGCACTGTTGTTGGCGGCCGCCATCGGAATGCCCCAGGTTTCGCCTGCACGAACGCCACAGATGCAGAGCACGTTGTTGTGGCAGGGCGGGACTGGGGGCTACGAGACGTACCGGATTCCCGGGATCGTCGTCACCGCACGCGGCACAGTACTGGCCTATGGCGTGGGCCGCCGGTATCTCAAAGATGGCGACTGGTCCGACAGCGATATTCTGCTTCGGCGCAGCCTCGATGGCGGTCAGAGCTGGCAGATGTCGCAGCACATTGCAGGCGACAGCCACGGCGTGACTGATAATCCGGTCGCCATTGCAGACCACGAGCATGGGCTGGTGCATCTTCTCTATCAGCACGATTATGCCCGTGTCTTCTACATGCGCAGCAACGATGACGGCGCAAATTTCTCGAAGCCAGTGGACATCACCGCTGCGCTTGAAGGACTGCGATCGCAGTTCAACTGGACGGTCGTCGCGCTGGGACCGGGTCATGCCATCCAGTTGCGCAGCGGACGGCTGCTTGTGCCGGTGTGGATGGCTGCCGGAACGACGACCGTCAACGGGCGACGCAAACATGCGCCTTCGGCCATTACTACGCTCTATAGCGATGACGACGGTAAGACGTGGCAACACGGTGAGCTGATTGCTGCCGACTCGCCCGCGATGCGTGACCCAAACGAGATGCAGTTGGTCCAGTTGAGCAATGGCAGTGTGATGGCCAACATTCGCACGGGAGACAAGACGCGGCTGCGCGCCGTTGCCGTCAGTCCCGACGGCATCAGCCGCTGGACGAAACCCAGTTTCGACCCGCATCTCTACGATCCGATCTGTGAGGCGGGCATCGTGCGCTATGATCGGCACAACATCCTGTTTACCAACCCTGACAGTCAATCGCTGCCCGGGTCCGCTCAATCGAGCCACGGGCTTCGACGGAATCTGACACTAAAGATGAGCGAGGATGAGGGTAAGACCTGGCCGGTGTCGCGCCTGCTGCACGAAGGGAGTGCCGGATACAGTGATGTCGCAGTAGCCCCAGATAAGACGATCTACGTCGTCTATGAAGGTGTTCTGGGCCCAGGCGGAAAAGGGAACAGCATTTCCGTGTTGCGGTTCAACATGGCATGGGTCAAGTCGAAGTAAAACTCACGGTCGTTTCAGGGGAGTTGATTCAGCAGCTCACATGCCTGCTTCGCGTAGGTAGAGCTATCGCGGCGGCATAGATTGCGCAGAAGTTCCGGAGCCTCCGGATCGCGCACCCGCACTGCCGCAATCGCGCGATACCATTTGGCGACGTCCTGCTGGCTGGTGGTGGCGAGCTGTTCGGCGCGTGTCAGCGACACGAGCGCAGCCGGATCATCATGCATCAGCAGTTGTGTAACCCCGAGATAGAGCACCGGATCTTCCGCGCGCGGAAACTGCTTGGCCAGCAGATTGAAACGCTCGGCGGCAAGGGGATAGTCGCCCTTTGCATAGGCATCGAAGGCCGGAGCGAGCTGGCTTGCGTCCGGTTGGTCAATGGGCCCAGCACCGCGCAGCACCAGGCCGGGGGCGGTGTTGAGTGGTGGGTTCAGTTTGGCGACCGCGATCTCCGGCGGGGCTGGAGTGGATGCGACCGTGGCCTGCGATGGTTGTGCTGGCGCCTGAGTAATCTGCGGAGCGGCTCCCAGCACGGAGCGCCAGGTGTGCAGCGCGAGGATGGCACACACCAGCAGAGTGGCTGCTACGGCTCCCGACACTGCGTACCATCGCCAGTTTTTCCCAGAAGAAGCCATCGGTATGGGCAGTTTGCCGCGAATCGCCTCTCGTTCGCGGTTCGTCAGGCCGTGAGGCTCTAATGCACCGAGGTCGCTAAGCAGCCCGCGGCAGAGGCCGCAGCTCGCAAGATGAGCTTCGATTTCCTTCGCACCGTCTTCGGGCAGCACGCCTTCCTGGTGCGCAAGCAGCAGGCGGAGAGGAGGACACCGTGGTGTGAACCGCAGACCCTCCGGCAGTTGCTCTTCCATAGGATTGAGGGGATCGAGCATCGGGTCAGGATTATGCATCGGTGGCCATCTCCTCGGTGGGCGGACTTGCAGGACGCCGGGTGGTCAGAGCGTCGCGCATCAGCTTCAGCGCGTATTGCAGATGCCCTTTCACCTGGAGTTCGTTGAGACCGGTCTGTGCTGCAATCTCGGCGCGCGACATACCTTGCACGAACCGCAGCATAATACAGGCGCGATGCACTGGCTTCAGGCTGGTGCATTTGGCAAGCAGGTCTTCGAGCGAAAGCTCAGGCGTAGCGGTTTCGGACGACGGGCGTTCTTCGGCCTGCCATCGCTCCTCGACGTACCACCTGCGCCAGTAGTCGGCGGCACGGCGTTTGGCCACGGTAAAGAGCCATGCCGGCAACTGCTCGGGCGTCAGGTTGTCTCCGTTCTGGTAGAGGGTGAGAAACACTTCGCTGGTGATCTCCTCGGCGATCTCCCTGCGGCCCACAGAGCGCAAGGTGACGCGAAATACGGCATCGACGTATTGGCGGTAGATACCGTTAAATTCGTCTATCGAAATCATCGTCTGGGCCGAAGGAAGAGAAGAAAAATCAAGCAAAGGTTTCGACAGTACTTCTCAGCGTGAGGTCCGTCCATGCGCAACAGGTTGCGACTCCTAGGGTAGCGCATCCGCCCTGGATTGCGGTGGCTCAGGGTTTCTACTTTAGTCGTACGGTCAGGGTTGGCCCGAGAGGGAGAATGCGGCCCAATAGACGGGACTCTCCGGCAACGCAATCTCACGTCCGGCCACGCTGACTCTGACGCGGCCTGCGCGAAGCTGATGAATCAGGGCAAGTTGTGCGTTGCGCAGAGCCTCGGCGCGCGATTGGCCGCGCTCGGTTCCCTGGTAGAAGAGTGGCATCAGCAGCGCCGTCGGTGCGTCGGCGACGTCCCACATGGTGGTCAGCACGGAGGCCGACCCGGCGTAAAAGAAGGCGCGGCTCAACCCCGCCACACCGTCTCCGCTGATGGGGCCGCGGCCAGTGCGGCAGGCGCTCAGTACGACCATCCGGGTATGCAGATGCATGCCATAGATGTCCTCGGCAGTCAGCAGGCCGCTCTCTGCCGTCTGGCCGGGCGGCGCGTCGAGCGCGAGGAAGGAGCCGAACGGGTCGCTGTCGCTGACGATGGCATGCGTGGCAAAATGCAGTACGGTGGCTGAAGGCAGCGCCTGAAGCAGATGAGCCATATCGGCGCGGCTGCCTTCGAGCAACGTGACCTCACTGGCAGGCAGCGTTTCGGCAATCGATTTCACCTCCGCGCCGGTGCCCGGCAGGGGTGGCAGCCGATAGCCGGCGGCGATACGGGGAAAACGATTCGGATTGGCCACGAAGAGATAGTGCGGAGTTAGCTTCTCTGCTGCAGTTTCGTTCTTTTCTGTGTAGGTCAGCAAGCCGGCGGCGGGAACTGTGTGCAGTGCGTAACGCTCGACGAGATAGTGCCCGTGCTCATCGACGAGCGCGGCAAAGGGAAGTTCGAACAGCGGGCCGGAGGGGACAATCGTCAGCAGACTCCCGGGTTCAGTTGGCAGTTCGGCCTCGACGGGCTCAATCAATAGCCGATAGAGTTTTCTCCATACTGTGCGGGTGGACAGGTTTGTTCCCAGTGCCTCGCCGCCGCGGGTGCGGATTCCTCTACCGGTAGAGGGCTCTTCAAAAGGGTTCGCCGCGCGGACGAGCCGTTCGATCTCGACGGCCTTGATCTGCCGAGTTGTTTCGTAGACCGGCTGCCCCGCGCGCACGACCCAGAGGTAGAGCGTGTCTTTCGAGACCCAGTAGGCAAGCATGGTGGAGTGCAGCCGCGCGACGGTCGCGACCATCTCATCGGTGGTCATCGGCGTCGTATGCGCGACACTGGCAATCAGCGTCTCGTTGCTCAAGCCGGAGGCTTGGCCGCCGCGCAGCATCGCGGTCTTGCGCAGGGAAGTCTTACTGAACGACGCGGGCGCTGCTTCGGCGGTGATTTTTGCATGAGGGCTACTCAGCAGGTCGAGGAAGGCGCGCGCACGCGATTGTTCCGTCACCTCTAGCGCCTCAGCGTAGTGGTGCATTCGGGTGAGCACGGCAATCGAGGTCTCGTAGAGATTCAGCGACTGTTCGTTATAGCCGCGCTTGTGCGCGTCCTCGGGAACCAGGTGCTCACGAATCTGCTCGATCAGCGCCAGCGATTGCCGCGCATCGCCGAGTGCTCCATCGAGCTCGTTGCGCGCGAGGCGGATGCGTGCCCGGGTCTCAAGCGATTCGGAGAGACCGCGATGGTCTTTCGCACTTTTGCAGGCTGCCATCGACCGCGTGGCGCTGTCTTCAGCTTCGGCGCGCCGGCCAAGTGTCAAATAGATCTCTGAAAGCTGGTCGTAGCGAATGCACAGCCTGTAGTCGGCTTTTTCGCGGGCGACGGCGCGTTCCAGTAGCGGAAGACCGCGAAGCGGCTGTCCCGACTGGAAGTAGAGATACCCCAGGCTCGGCTCCAGAAAGTTGATGAACTGCTGTGAATGAATCTTCTGCGCATAAGCTAGCGCGCGCTTTTCATACACGATGGCCATTGGGTAGCGGTGCATGGCTTCGTAGGCAACGCTGATGGCGTTCAGCGTCTGCGGCATGTATGCGTGGTCGTGTCCGAGCGTCTGAAGCCGCAGCGCGAGCCGGTAGTGCTCGATGGAGACCTGCGGTCTGCCCTGAACACGCTCCAGCCGCCCCATGCTGGTCTGAAGGTAGGCGCGCTGGGTCGGTTCGCACAGGCACGCAGCATAAAGGGCATCGGCCTTTTGATAGTGCAGCATCGCCTGGTCGTAGCGGGCGAGCGAAAACTCCGCGTCGCCCCACCGGTGCCAGACAGACGCCTCGGCCTCGGGTACGTTCAGAGTCTGAGCTTCGGCGATGAGGCGTGCAAACTCTTCCGGCGCATCCGCTGCGGTGGGTATGACAGCTTCGAGTCTGGCGAAGAGCGCGTACACAGGATCTCCGGCGCGTTCAAGCTCTGATGCCACTGCCAAAAACGTCGTATGGCTCTCGGCTTCCGAGTGTGCGTGGATCAGGACGGTGGCAAGGCCGTAGTGCGCATGGGCCAGACCACTGGCGGAGTGTGCCTGACTAAACGCAGTCTCCGCGTGTCCGAACCAATCCTGTGCCTTCGTGGCATCGTTCTGCTGGGCAGCAAGCCCCAACGCAAAGTCCGACAGTCCCTCGGCGCAGGTGTTCCCGCGTGTGGTTGCGAGGTCAAGCGTGGCGTGCAGAGCATTTTCGGCTGAGGGAATATCATGCTCAAAGAAGAGCAGGTGGTAAGCGGCATCGAGCGAGCGGCCCAATTCGGCATCGGCAAATTCACCGGCGAGTATGGGCATCAGGGCAGATTGCCCTTGCTTTCCTGCCATCTCGGTTCGATGTTCGAGTTCGCAGGACACAGACTGGTTTGCCGGAGGAGCGGCAGAGGCCGTCGCCGTCAGAACCAGAAGGCCGAGAAGACACGTTCTCGATCGAGTGATTCGCACCATGGAACTCGTGCAGCGCACCGCAAAGGGGTACCGCTGAATGGAGCAAGCCTAACACGCGAATGCTTCAACTAATGCGGCAGGCTGACCGCGTACATATACCATGCCGCGTGCGGCAGCCACTGCTCGGTCCAGCGCCAGTCGTCGTCCTTGCCGGTCGTCGCGTAGCCTTCGTTGAAGGCGATACCGTCCTCGCTGGCGAACGACGCTGTGATGCCGTTGACGACCGCACCCGGGGCGCTGGTGTACTCATAAAAATTAAAGAACATATATGGGGCGAAGCCGTGGCCGCTGCCGTTCAACAGGCTCGCGTCAAACGGATTACGGCCAAGAATCCAGTGAAGCTGATGCCAGGCATAGTCCTCAAGTTGAGCGTGAAACTGCGCGTCGGAGGTAAAGAGCGGTGCAGCCATCCGCGCGGCTGCCGCCAGCGACGCGATGCGCGCATCCTCACCCTGCCACCACGGAGCTGCTTCGGCGTCGTGCGGGAAGAAGAAGGCTGTGCGCACCTGGCCATCGCCCACACGGACCAGTTGCCGCGCATAGCCGAAGGGATTGTTCACCTCGTCCGTTACGGCAAGCTCGAAGCCGAGCGAACGCTTTACGGCATCGAGAACGCGGGCCTGCGCTTCGGCTGAGGCGACGGTTCTGTACTCAATCAGGCTGATGACGGGCAGCCCCGCGTCGGATGGATTGAAATACGGCCGCGAGCCCGCACCCTGACGCCAGTAGTCGTGATACTTGTCCTCGGCGGCAAGACGCGCCATCAGGTTGGCTGCGCGCTTGTCTGCCGCCGCGAGGTAGGCTGGCTTGTGTGTGGCGCGGTATAGTTCGGTTGCAGCCATCAGCGCGCAGTAGTCATCGATGATGCTCTCTTTGCCGTCGGGAAGAAGCTTGACGTTGTGCGTGTCGAGAAACCGGAAGGCGTCTTCGGCGGTGCGAAGATACTCTGCGCGGGTGAAGTCGCCGCTGGCAGGCATGGTGCTGGCCAGTGCCAACGCGGCGATGGCCATGCCTCCGCCGGAGCGGAAGCTGACCTGATAAGTGAGCGGCCCATTTTCGATGACCGCGGGGCCGTTGAGGTTCGTGTCGGTTGCGGACGTCTTGATCTTGAAGCGGAAGTTGGGATTGCCGATAGTGCGGTCTTTGGCGAGTTTGAGCCGTCCAGGCGCGGAGATGCTCTCGAAAAACGACTGGCCGGGCCGTTTCATACGCACCAGAAAATCCGCTCCGAAGAGCCCCTCGTCCAGCAGCCTGCGTTCATATTGAACAAAGTTCTCGTCGCCGCGGGTCTTGAGCGTGTTGTAGCTGGCGAGCGCAGTCCAAGCGACCAGTGGGACTTGCTGCGTGTTGAAGGGAGTCAGATTGAGTTGCGACAGGTGAATGCCGTAGTCGCCGGTGGCGTCGTACCAGCCGCCGTGCACATCGACGAACCTGCCTGGTTCGCCGGGAACAGCAAGATGGCGGTCAGCCTGATCGAAGAGGCCACTTGAGCGTTGGCCTTTGAAGTAGTAGATAACGTTCGAGAGTGTGTTGCGTTCGAGCACATTGTCCGCAATCTCGAACATGCAGGAGTGCTCGTCCGTGCCGTTGGCGCGTGTGTGGAGTTCGTATCTCCCTGGCGTGGCCCAGGAGGAGAAGTCGGCGGTCCAGAAGACACGGCCGCCCCAATCGTAGACCTTGCCGGAGAGTTTTAGCACTCCGCTCACCACGGTCTTGCCAGTAGCGTAGTCCACCAGCGCGAAGCCTTCGGGATGGTCTCCGCTGGTGCCCATGACGAGCGCGTGCTTCGGCGCGGTTGTCTCATAGCCGACCTGATCGACCAGAACGCGCACCTGGCCTGAACACATCAGCGTGAGAAAGCCCAGGCATCCGGCATACACGATGCGAATCCATCGCAACATCGTTTCATCCTCCCTAAGCTGGTTCTTTTGGTGTCACCAACTATACTGCGGAGAATTGGTCGAACGTCTTTACAGCCATCCTGCCGGTGACGATGATGGATGAGGCGAGGACTGTCTCTTCGCCTGCCAGTAAAGCTGCTGTTTGTTCGTCCGAATGGGGAACTACTCTTCTATGTCCACATCGTCCTTCGTCATATTGCCTAGCTCGCACGCCCGCGCCCATGATGCTTTTCCACGGGCTGAAGAACTGGAGCGGAGCCTGCGCCAAAAGATACGCGGCGAAGTCCGCTTCGACGCGGCGGCCAAGGCGCTCTACGCAACCGACGCCTCGAACTATCGCCACACGCCTATCGGCTTGGTCATTCCGCTCGACGAGCAGGATGTGATCGATACGGTTGCGGTCTGCCGCTCACTCGGAGCGCCGATTCTTTCGCGCGGAGGAGGGACGAGCCTTTCGGGTCAGGGCTGCGGAGCCGCCGTCATCCTTGATTTCTCCAAATACATGAACAAGATGGATGCGGTAGATTCGGCGGCGCGTACGGTGCGAGTGCAGCCGGGGATTGTGCTCGACCGCGTGAGGGAGGCGGCTGAAGAGTTCGAGCTGACGTTCGCTCCCGACCCGGCCACGCACAGCCGCTGCACGCTCGGCGGCATGATCGGCAACAACTCGTGCGGCATCCACGCGCTGATGGGCGGAAAGACGGTCGATAATATCGAGTCGCTCGACATCCTGCTTTACGACGGCACACGCATGACCGTCGGCCCCACGAGCGAAGAGGAATTGGAGAAGATCATCACAGCAGGCGGACGCAAGGGCGAGATCTATGCCGGTCTCAAGCGTCTGCGCGACACCTACTCCGAACTTGTTCGCGCGAAGTTTCCGAAGATTCCACGCCGCGTCTCCGGTTTCAACCTTGACGAGCTGCTGCCGGAGAGCGGTTTCAACGTAGCGCGCGCGCTGGTGGGTAGCGAAGGCACATGCATGATTGTGCTCGGGGCGAAGCTGCGTCTGGTCAAGAGTCCGCACTTTCGCACGCTGGTCGGCATCGGCTTTGAAGACATTTATATCGCTGCCGACCATGTGCCCGAGATCCTGACGCACAGGCCGATCGGCCTCGAAGGCATGGATGGCAATCTCATCGACTCGATGATCGCCAAGAGCAAGCTGCTGGAGGATATTCCGCTGCTGCCCGAAGGGCGCGGATTTCTGCTCGCGGAGTTTGGTGGAGCGTCGCAGGCGGAGGCGGACGGCCAGGCCCACGCGCTTGCGGCCGCGCTCGCAACGATTTCTGCGAAACCGGAGGCGCGTGTCTATACGCCTGCTGAATCGCGCCGCGTGTGGCAGATCCGCGAGTCGGCGCTTGGGGCCACCGCCTTTATCCCTGGCAAACCCATGCGGTGGGAGGGCTGGGAGGACGCGGCGGTCGATCCTGTGCAGGAAGGTTCGTATCTGCGCGCCATCGCGGCGCTGATGCGCGACTACAACTACGAAAGCCCCATGTATGGACACTTCGGCCAGGGCTGCGTCCACATGCGCTTCAACTTCGACCTTGAATCTTCTCAAGGCATTCTTGCCTTCCGCGAGTTCATTGATCGCGCGGCGGACATCGCAGTTGCGCACGGTGGTTCGCTTTCGGGCGAGCACGGCGACGGGCAGGCACGCGCTGCGTTGCTGCCGAAGATGTTTGGCCCCGAGTTGATGGAGGCGTTCCGCCAGTTCAAGCTGCTATGGGATCCGGATAACGGCCTGAATCCCAACAACCTTATCGATCCGCATGAGCCGCATGAGGACCTCCGCCTTGGCCACGACTACAATCCCTGGCAGCCGGAGACGCACTTCGCCTTTGCGGAGAACAACGGCTCATTCGCTGCGGAGACGTTGCGCTGCGTTGGCGTCGGTGCATGTCGCAAGAAGGACACAGGAAGCATGTGTCCCAGTTACATGGCGACGAACGAAGAGCAGCACTCCACACGCGGACGCGCGCACATGCTCTGGGAGCTGATGCAGGGCGAACTGCTGCCCGATGGGTGGAAGAACAAGCAGGTCAAAGAGTCGCTCGACCTCTGCCTCGCTTGCAAGGCATGCAAGAGCGAGTGCCCCGTTAGCGTAGACATGGCCACCTACAAGTCGGAGTTTCTCGCGCACTTCTACGAGGGCGAGACGCGGCCGCTGGCGCACTACGCCTTCGGGCGCATCGACCGCTGGGCGCGGTTGGCCTCGATTGCTCCGGGGCTGGTGAACGCCATCAATAACGCGCCGGTGATCAGCAGCATTGCCAAGTCCGTATTGCATATTCATAAGGGCCGCAGCTTCCCGCGCTTTGCAAGACCATTTATGCGCGAGCGCAGAAACCTACAGCCCGCGACGCTGCCCGAAGTCTTTCTCTGGGCCGATACGTTCAACAATTACTTCCATCCACCGACGATGCGCGCCGCATATCAGGTGCTTGGCGACGCAGGCTTTCGCGTCGCGCTGCCCAAAGGCCATCTCTGCTGTGGGCGTCCGCTCTACGACTTCGGCATGTTGGACACAGCAAAGGACTATCTGCTGAAGGTGCTCGACGCGCTCGCGCAGCAACTGGCTGCGGGCACGCCCATCGTTGTGCTGGAGCCAAGCTGCGCTTCTGTCTTCCGGGATGAGCTAACGAATCTGTTGCCGCACGATGCGCGCGCCCAAAAGCTGCGCGAACAGACCCTGCTGCTGAGCGAGTTTCTGGTCAAACACGCGCCACACTATCAGCCGCCGAAGATCGACAAAAAGATCATCGTCCACGGTCACTGTCATCAAAAAGCCACGATGGGCATGAAGGACGAACTACAGGTGCTTCGGGCAACGGGGGCGGACGTACAGCTCCTCGACTCTGGCTGCTGCGGCATGGCCGGTCCCTTCGGCTTCGAGAAGGACAAGTACGAAGTCTCGCAGACGCTGGGCGAGCGCGTGCTGCTGCCTGCTGTGCGCAACAATGTCGAAGCAATCATCGTGTCGGACGGCTTCAGTTGCCAGGAGCAGATTACGCAGAACACCACTGCGCGTCCCATGCATTTTGCTGAGGTGCTGGCACGAAGGAATCATTCCTGATCGATTTGCAGAAATTGGCGCTACACCCAGCGATGAGAGATAGAGCGCCGCGTTTATTCAGCTTTGCCTAGGGTCTTATCTTTATATGCCTTCTGCAAAATGTAGAACGCTTCCTTCTTCTGTCCCTGGTCGCTGATTAAGCCTTTGCGGTTGAAGTTGTCTTCCTTGCCCGGCAGTGTGCGCATCGGTGAACGAAAGTCCATCAGGACCCATGGCGTCGTGCCGCGTAGCTGCGGGATTTTATTGAGCATCGGAATCTGGTGACGGTAGATCTCGGCTTGGTACTCCTCTGTCCACGGCGTGGGCTTCTCGCCCGGTTTGGCGTGGTTGCCGAAGCGGGCGCCACCGCCCCACTCGGACATGATGAGCGGCTTCTGATAGTGGATGTCCCAGGTGGTCTTGTCGATCGAGTCGATGGGCCCGTCATACCAGCCGATGTACTCATTGGTGCCAATGACATCGAGCGCAGCTCCGAGCGGATCATCGACAACTTTGACTGGCCCGCTCGGCGACTTCACTGTGCGGACGAGCAAAGCGGCGGTGACGAGGCGCGTTGGGTCAAGCTCGCGCGCGTAGTTGGCCATTGCAGTGAGGTACTTGGTGCGGGCCTCTGTGTTGGGCGTCTCGTTGGCGACCGACCACAGGATGACGCTGGCCTTGTCGCGGTCGCGGCGGATCATCTCGCGCATCTGCTGCTTGGATTTTTGGAGCACGACGGGGTTGTCGAACTGGAGCGCCCAGTAGTCGGGAATCTCCGACCAGATGAGGATACCGAGACGGTCGGCGGCGCGAGTCATGCGCTGGTCATGCGGATAGTGGGCCAGCCGCGCGAAGTTGCAGCCGAGCTCTTTGCACCAGCCAAGCAGCGTATCGACATCTTTCTCTGAATACGCGCGGCCGGTGCGATAGGGCGCTTCGGCATGAATAGAGACACCGCGCAGAAAGATGGGCTTGCCATTGAGCAGGATTTCGGTGCCGCGCGCTTCGACAGTGCGGAAGCCCATGTCGTCTTCGAGCTTGTCCTCGGTTGCTCCCGAGCCGGCGGTCAGCTCGACTTTGTATAGCTTCGGTGCGTCTGGCGACCAGAGTGTGAGCGACTTGATTGGTAGCGTGATCGCAGCGCGTGCGTTAGCATCGGTCGTGGCCTGCACGGAAGCGTGTAACTCCGGGATGCTGACCGTGACAGCAGTACCAGCGGCTGCGCCTTCGACGTGGACGTAGCCTTCGACGGTGCGGTTCGTACTTGCTTCGTCAGCCGTGCGAACGAGGTGCAGGTCATAGTCGTCGATAAACTGCTCAGGCACGTCAACGACGGAGACATCGCGGTGGAGGCCGCCGTAGTTCCACCAGTCGGTCTGGAGCGTGGGCACGCCGTCGGGGATGCGCGAGTTATCGACCACGACGACGACGAAGTTATGGCCGTCGCGGACGACGCCGGTGATGTCGCAGTCGAACGGAGTAAACCCGCCCTCGTGCTCGCAGACCTTATTCGTGTTCACCCAGACGTAGCTGCGGTAGTTGGCTGCGCCGAAGTGAATGAAGGTGCGGGTGTTGGGTTTCGAAGTGTGTTCGAAGTCCTTCTCGTACCAGATAGGTCCTTCGTAATAGAAGAGATTGGGACGCTGTGTGTTCCAGTCGCCGGGCACCTTGAGCGTGGGCGAGGTGCTGAAGTCGTACTCGTCGCCGGGCTGGGGCTTGGCGTCCATGAAGTAGCCGCGCGCTTTGACGTGATGGTGGAAGTCGTAAATACCGTTGCCGTAGGGATCGACGAGGGTGTGCCACTCGCCGTCGAGCGACGTTGCAGGGCGATGGTCGATGTCAACCAGCAGCGTAGTGTTTTGCGTGGTGACTTCGCTTGGAGGATAAGCGTTGGTCTGGGCGAGCAGCGTGGCGGGCAGGGCAAGCGATGCGGCAAGGAGGAGGCGGACTGCCTGGTTCATGAACGGTTTCTCCGAGGTCGTGTGATGCGGACGAACGAGTGACCCCATGATACTTCGGTCTCTGAACAATTGTCCCGCAGCACTCCTTCCCAGGTTTGATGTGCAGGTAGCAGAGCGGCATCTCCAAAGATCGGAGGTTAAGTCTCTTCTGTTTATGTTATGGAACGCTAAGCGGAAAAATCATGTATTTGACACGTCATTGTATGCAGAGTTAGCATTTGCGCGATTTCATCTAAATCTACTTATATGAGGAGAAAGCAACGAATCGCACGCGTTTGATCTGCGTATTAATAATGATTTTTTCTGCGTTTGTATGCTGCGAGCCTACCCGCGCGCAGAGTTGTGGGACGCCAGGCTTCGTATACATGCCATGTGTCCCCGTGGATCTTGGGGCTAGTTGCGAAAATGAAAGTGTATTAGTTCGTGGGTTGCACTCCGGTAATCCCCAGAATGGTGGAACCTATACGGTAACAGTGGGGCTGCCCCTCGGATTGCGAAGTGTTCTACTATGCGGCGGACGGCTCATGCCTTGCGGCCAGTCTGAGAAGTCCAGCCGTTCTTCTGCAATTGAAGAAGCTTTCAAAACACGCCTGAATTCTCGTAGCATCTTGAACCGGCGGGTTGGTTGCCTACAAAGAGGGCGAATATAAAGACCTCTTGCTCAATCCAGATCGATTGCTCAGGAACACTATTCCTCCGCTAGAAGACAAACACCATGGGGAGCGGTTGACTGATGAACAAACTTTGTCTGGCTCTTTCGCTTCTATTTATGTGCGCTTCGGCCTTGCCGCAAAATTATAGCGACAAGGCCGCAAGCCAACCGCCGATTCCGGTGAGCAGGCTGGTATTTTCCGCTCCCGAGAGAACGTCTCTTGGCGCAACCGGGACCATAATGAAGGCAGATTATGGCTGCGCCGATGACGGCTCGGTTCTGCTTCAAATCGCAGATGCACCACAGGTTATGGACATGTCGCTCCATGCACTGAAGGGGCCGCTCGACGACATCCGATTTTCCCCTCCTCATCTTCCTGGCTACAGTTCCATTGCAAGTTGGCCAGTCGCCTATTTTTCGGACAGTCAAGAGGTGGCGATACTGGAACAGGCGCCAATCGCGCAGAGTCAGTTAGAAGCTGAAAGGACGCCACAAACCTGGGCGTGGCTTGCATTGCTCTATGACCGCAAAGGAACCTTTGAACATGCCGTACCCATACCCTCGGACATTGAACCGGTGGCGTTGGGCATCTACGGCTCTGGCGACCTGCTGCTTGTGGCAACCAACAAGACCACCAAGGCTGCCGATCTCGTCGTTCTTTCTCCTTAAGGAGGTGTCATTACCCATCTTCTGCTGTTTGACGACGACTACAACACCAGCAAGACGGCGAAGCGGCAACAGCCTTTTGCAAGCCTCGGCCCTGACGTCACATTCACGAGTCTTCAGATTGCCGCCCATGGAGACAACTTGCTGCTTGTCCCACGGATGACGAGTTCGCCGATCATCGAAGTCAATGAACATGGAGTTGTCCATACTGTCCCCCTCCAACTGCCCAAGGGAATCGCTATCGCCGGGTTGCTTGCTCAGGATGGATCCTTGTGGACGGTCCGTACCTACACCAATCTGCAGATCGAGACGGACAGCAAGACCGGTCAGAAATCTGGCTCGATGCACGAAGGGCCTGTCTTTGTCTTCAACTCATTCGATGGGAGTCTCGTGCGCAGAATCGATCTGCCTGCGAAGTTCAATGGCCTGTTAGCTTGCGAACATAATGGTGACTACACTGCCCTGACGACGGACCCCAAGGATGGGCGACTCGAAGTGCTCAGCGGAAGAGAATTGGAGAAGTAAGCTGAGATACATTTGGCCGCGTCATGACGCGGCTTCCGGCACGGGCGTCTCTGCGAGCGGGAGGAAGAGGCAGAAGATGGTGCCATGATAGGCCGTATCTGCCGTACTGCGGAAGGTGAGCCGACCCTGATGGTGCTTTACGATGCCA
This sequence comes from Edaphobacter sp., assembly GCF_035763405.1. Taxonomy (NCBI): domain Bacteria; kingdom Pseudomonadati; phylum Acidobacteriota; class Terriglobia; order Terriglobales; family Acidobacteriaceae; genus Edaphobacter; species Edaphobacter sp. Next base: position 4,441 of record NZ_DASUBE010000019.1, on the reverse strand, counting down.
TCGGAGATCCAGAGGCCGAGGCCCGTTCCGTTGAGGTCTTTGGTGGTATAGAACGGCTCAAAGATGCGGGCGCGCACCGTGGCGGACATGCCGCAGCCGGTGTCGGCGATGGTGATGCGGATTCCCTTGCGGCCCTTCGGGTGCGCAGCCGAGTACTGTGTAGCATCGTGCGCGCGGATAACGAGTCGTCCGCCCTGGCGCATCGCGTCAATCGCGTTGGCGATCAGGTTGTTGAGCACCTGACGGATGTCGTTTTCAAAACAGAGGATGGGTGTGGCTGTGGCATAGCAGGCTTCGATGGTGATGCCAGAGTTGGCGAGTCGTCCCTGATAGAGCTTGAGCACCGCATCGACCAGGTCGGCTGCGGTGACGCTGGTGGCGCGCACGGCCTGGCGATGAAAGCGCAGCGTCTGGGTAGCGATCTGGCAGACGCGGGAGAGCTCATTCTGTGCTGTGTGGACGTATTCTTTTGCGCCTGCCGGCAATTCATCATCGAGGCCAATGAGATAAAGAAGGTTGGTAATGGCCTCAAGCGGATTGTTAATCTCGTGCGAGATCGAGCTGGCAAGACGGCCTACGGCAGCCAGTTTTTCGCTCTGGATCAGCGCGGCCTCGGCCTTCTTTTGATTGGTCACTTCAAGCACGGCTGCGGCCATCGCGGCGACCGTGCCGTCGGGGTTGTAGACGGGCGAATAGCTGACGTTCCAGAAGCGGTGTTCTCCAGGCCGCGCGGGAAGCTCGCCTTCGAGCAGGTGATTTTTGATGGGGTGGCCGGAGACGGCCTGCTCGAACAGTGCGCGGATCCCGGGAAGGGGCGCGATCTCGGTGATGGTGCGGCCAAGAATCTCCTCTCGGGGAAGGCCAATGGTCTCGATCTGGCGGTCGTTGACGCGGAGGTAGCGGAACTCCACGGGGTCGAAGAGCGAGAGGCCGATGGGCGCGGTCTTATAGACGGTTTCAAGTTCGGCGCGTTGGCGCTCAGTCTCAATCTGGCGGTGCTGGAGCGTCTGCTCGTCTTTCTTGCGTGCGTTGATGTCAATGGTAATGCCGCGCAGACTGACGGGACGGCCGTTCTCCATGATGGCCTGGCCGCGGCTTTCGAGCCAGAGCACCCGGTCATCGGCGGCGCGCACCTGAAACTCCTGCACAATGAGTTCGCCAGTCTCGATGGCGGCCTTCGTGCATTGGGCGATGATGGGTAGATACTCCGGCACAAGGATCTTCTTGAACGCGCCGAAGTGCGGCAGGCTTTCCAGCGGATGGCCGAAGACTGGGTATGAGCCCGCGCCGAAGGTGATCCTGCCTGTGGCGTAATCGATGTCCCATGTGGCGACGCGCGACGCCTGCTGGACAACGGAGAGTAGCTCCTGCTGTCGCGTGAGCGCAGCCATTGCTTCACGTCGTGCGGTCGTGTCGCGGAAGAAGACGACGATGCCGTCGTCGAAGGGGCGCACCTGAAACGAGAACCAGAGATTCAATGGCTCTGGATAAAAATCCTCAAACTCAGCCGCGAGGTTCTGGTACATGGCGCGATTGAAATGGTAGCGATACGAGGAGTCGGGCGTGGCAGCGGGAAACTCCTCCCAGACGTGCTTACCCATCAGGTCGCCCTTGATGGCGAGCAACTCCCGGGCGCGGCGATTCAGGAAGGTGATGTTCCAGTCGCGGTTCACGCTGAAGACCGCGTCGGTCGTCGCCTCAAGCACCTGATGCAACCTGCGGGAGGCGGCGTCGCGCAGCAGCTCCGCACCCTTGCGGTCGGTAATGTCGCTAAAGGAGAGCGCGATGCCTTCCGCGGTCGGCAGCACATGCGTGTCGAGCCAGAGATCGAGCGGAGTGCAGTGGTATTCGATGTAGGCAGGCTTGCCTGTCTGCATCACGTTGCGGTAGACCCGCTCGACCTCGGTGCCGAGCTTTTCTGGAAATATCTGCCAGTGGTTTCTGCTTCTGATATCTTCAGGCGTCAGGCGTAGCAGGCGAATCGCTTCGGGATTGGCAAAGGTAATGTGCCAGGCGCGGTCCATGCAAAGGATACCCACAGGGAGCCGCATCAACAGATGCACAAGCTGATCGTGCTCGCTGTCGATACCCCGGCGCGCCTGGGCACGCCGTTCCGGATGCGGGGCCGTGTTGTCGAGTGGCGCGTTCGACATAGGAGCCGGGTGGTGTTCCTTTATACAGACAATTCGTGCATGTGACTAGACGATACACGTCCCGAACGGACATACTCGAACGACGGCTAAAAATCGGCGGATTGAACGAGCACCGGCTTGATGTCGATGACCGGCGTGCCGTCAATGGCCTCGAGCGCCGCGACCCTGAGCCTGTTCCCGCTGATTTCAAGTACCTCAACGCGATGCAGCCCGATGGGGTTTGGACGGTCGGGTGAGCGGGCTGCAAAGACGCCCGTCAGCGGCATGTCCGGGTTCCATCCGGGATGCACCTCCAGCACGTCGCGGCTAGCCTGATGAAACCATGTCAAGAGCACAATCTGCTGGCCGGCCGCGATCTTCGACAGTCCCTGCTGCACGTCCGGGTTGATGACGACCCATGCTTCCGGTGCGCCATCGCTGCCCTGCCTGGGGGCATTCGTCCGTTCCTTCAACGGCGACTCAACGTATCCGATGGGCACAAGCGAAAACGAAGGTGCTTTTGCAGCATGACTCTGCGGAATTTCAGGGAGGGCACCAAGCAGATGCGAGTACCGCGACTCACGAGAGCCGGGCTGGCGCGGAAGCTGCACGGTCAGCGGGCCGGTCTGCGCGGGGTCCTCTTCGCCCCGGTTGCGCGCGGCCAGACGATCGAGCGTGGCCTGGACTGCGGCAAGATCGTCGAAGGTGTAGAGACGATCGGCGCGGCTGCGAATCTCGCCAGGCGTCTGCGGGCCGCGCAGCATCAGCAGGCAGAGCGCGGCGGTCTCGTCACGCCGCAGGTTCAGCACCGTGCGGATGCGGTGCTCGTACTTGGGCACGCGGCCATCGTGGACCGGCGCAACGAGCGCGAGGTCTTCAAGCGTGTGCAGCGCCTGGCGCACTTCGGCTTCGGTGAGCGTAAGCACAGGATCGCGGCTCGACTTCTGGTTGCAGGCGTTCGCCAGCGAGTTCAGCGAGAGTGGATAGTTCTCCGGCGTGGCAATCTCTTTTTCAATCAGTGAGCCGAGCACACGAAGCTGGATAGGGTCGAGCGTCATATCTATAAGGGTGCCACAGCAGAGTGGATAGGGTCTTCCGGCAACCGGTCCAACTAACCGCAAACGTCGTCGCTGCGCACTCAAAGAAATACACCGGCACCTTCGCCACGGTGTCCGATGATGCTCAAACTGGATCGGTCAGGTGGCGAAGAGACCCTGCAACGCACCGACGTGAAGCGCGTAGCACTTCAGAAAAACCATCGCTTACGGAACTCATTGGTAGGCGCGGGAATTGGAGCAGGGGTCGGTGCCGGAGTAGGAGGGAGTGGCCACTTTGCTGGCAAGAGCGAGACCGTGCCAGCATTTGCAGGAGGAATTGCAGTTCTGGGAGCCATCATAGGTGCTGCCATTCCGAGCCACTCGACGGTTTATCGCGCCGTGCACTGAGTGCGGGTCATATCCGCTCTGACACAAAAGTTACAGCAAATGGCTCTCGGGATTCAGAACTGGTCCGATAAAATCGAGTATGCAAATGCCATTCGGTAAACGGTATTTGCGTATTTCGATTTGGGCCAAATGGTCCCGGGAGCATCGATGAGGTTTTTGGGCCGAACCAGTTGGACGCTGGTGATTGCGATGGTACTGACATGCCCGGCATGGGCGGGTACGCCCGCGCACCGAGCCACCTCGAAGAGGGTGCAGCACCACAGGCTCGCTGACGCAGCTGCCTCGATGAGCGCCGAGGCTACCTCACTCTCCGATCAGTTCCGTCTTCGGCTCCAGAACCTGCACACCGGCGAGAACCTCAACATCGTCTACCGCATCGGCGACACCTATATTCCCGAGGCGCTCGACAAGCTGAACTACTTCCTCCGCGATCACAACACCGACGACGTCATCAGCTACGACCCGAAGGAGTTCGATGTGCTGCACCAGGTGATGCAACGGCTGCATCGCCCCAACGGGGTGATCGACATCGTCTGTGGCTATCGAACACCCGAGACGAACGAGGCCCTGCGCGAGTCATCTCCTCGCAGCGGCGTCGCCGAGCATAGCCAGCACATGGAAGGTCACGCCGTCGACATCCGCGTGCCGGGCGTTTCCACCGCGCGGCTGCGCAATGCCGCATTGAGCCTGCATGAGGGCGGTGTAGGCTACTACCCGGTCAGCCACTTCGTCCATGTGGACGTAGGCCCGGTACGGCAGTGGACCTTCGGCCGCGCACCGCGAAGGCGCGTCTATCGCCACCGCTCCCGGATGCGCGTGGGCGAGTAGATTGCTATGCTTCGTGCATGAACTCGTTGCAATCGG
>NZ_DASUBE010000018.1:0-14030 GCF_035763405.1 Edaphobacter sp. | reverse complement strand
TGGGGTTGTCTGGATGGCGTTGCGCTGCCACTCGGCGGTCAGCAGTTGGAGCGAGTCGGTGAGCGGCGTGCTGATGGAGGCGAGCAGAGACTGCTTGGCCTCATCGAACTTCAGTTGCGTGGAGTCGAGCGGCATCATGTCGATGGGTACGCCGGAGGTGAAGAGTTTCTGTGCGGCGGCGGGGTCGGAGGCGATGTTGTACTCGGCGTCTGGCGTGTGGGCGGTGCCGTAGCCGCGATGGATGGAGCCGCCCATCAGCACGACGCGGCGCAGCTTGCGGAACGTGTCCGGGTCGCGGTCGATGGCGGCGCCGATGTTGGTGAGCGGCGCGATGGCGACGAGTGTGATCTCGCCGGGGTTCTTGCGGATCGCATCGAGCAGAAACGCGACCGCATCGCCGTGCGCGTGCTGGGGGCCCGCCTCGGCCCAGGCGCGCTGCGTGAACTTCGTCGTGGTCCTGGTGGCAATGCCGGTGTAGACGGGGATGTCCGAGCGTCCGGTTTCGCAGAGAATGCGGTCGAGCAGGCGGGAGCGCAAGGCGGTGTCGCCCCAGGCGGAGGTGATGCCGACGATCCGGACCTCGGGGCTCGAGAGCGCGAGGGAGACGGCGAAGGCGTCGTCGATGTCGTCGCCGATGTCGGTATCGAGGATGATCTTGGCGGCGGGATGCGATGTCTGTGCCGCGCGGAGAGGCGCGATGAAGCAGAACAGAAGCACAAGTAATGGTGCGAGGGTGTGGCGGAGATTCATGGTGGCCCCTCTCCTGTGTTACGGGCAAGGGTAACGCAGGAGAGAGCCGTTGGGCTTTCGTATGCTGCGGAACCAGACGCAAAAACGCCTTCGCTGTGCCTGGAGTGGCGAGAGGCGAAGGCGTTTGTGGAAGGTCAGGCTTCGATGGCGGCGGGAGGCTTCGCAGCGGGAGTAGCCGGGGCCGGGGTAGGCTTTTTGGGCGCGGCCTCGGTCTTCTTTCCCGGTGCGAGGATGGCGTGCAGCGTGGTGCCTTCCATGCGTGGCATGAATTCGACCAGGCCGGCTTCGCCGATGTCCACGATCAGGCGGTTGATGATTTTGTAGCCAAGGTCGCGGTGGGCCATCTGGCGGCCCTTGAAGCGGAGCGAGGCCTTGACCTTGTCGCCGTCGTTGAGGAAGCGGACGGCCTGGTTCTTCTTGGTCTGGTAGTCGTGCTCGTCCACGGTGACGGAGAACTTGACCTCTTTAATGGTGATGACCTTCTGCTTCTTGCGCGCGGCACGCTCGCTTTTGTCCTTCTCGTAGAGGTACTTGCCGTAGTCCTGGATCTTGCACACGGGCGGGACGGCGTTGGGGGAGATTTCAACGAGGTCGAGCGAACGCTCACGGGCCATCTTGAGGGCCTCGAAAGGGGCCATGACGCCAAGTTGTTCGCCATTTTCGTCGATGACGCGGACTTCGCGTGCGCGGATACGTTCGTTGGTGCGGATGAAGGATTTTGCGGAGCGTTTATCGATCGGGGGAATAAGTCGCCTCCACAGCGGGCTCTACCGTCCGCCATGCGTTGTTTAGAGTTGGGCGCGCGCCTGTCGCACAAGACACCGCCGTAACGTGCAGTATAGCACCTGTGCGGCGGGCAATTTCCGCGCCAAACCCTTTGGCGTTCGATGCCGGAATGCTGTATTGTGGTGGCTCCAAGGCACCGGAGGCATCCTATGGCCCGTCGCATTCTGCTGGTGGACGATGAAGTTGCCGTGTTGCTGACCATGAAGGCTGTGCTCGAGATCAGCGGCTTTGAGGTCGATACGGCTGCCTCGGCGCGCGAAGGCAAGCTGAAGCTGCACAAGCACGATTACCAGATGGTCATTACCGACATGCGCATGGAAAGCGACGAGGCTGGAGCCGAGGTCATCGAGGCCGCGCGTGCAGCCGCCAACCATCCTGCCGTTGCGCTTTTGACCGCCTTCCCCGTCGCGGACGAGGACTGGCAGGAGATGGGCGCGGACAAGCTGCTGGTCAAACCGGTACACACCCGCATTCTGATTGAACAGATTGAAAACCTGTTGGCTACGCATGAGGCCAAGCTGGCCAAGCTCAACGGTGGCAGGGCCAAGGCGACGAAGCCGGCTGCGAAGAAGTTGCCCGCGAAGAGGAACGTCGTCAAGAAGGCGAAGTCCGCGAAGGCTGCGTCTGCAAAGCGCAGTGAGGTTGCGGCGCGTTGATTCGGCGAAGACTGCGCAAGGGGCGAGAGTAGATTCCACCGCGTCGCTGCGGAATGGAAATGGGTTTTGACTACTCCCGATCCCTGGATCCCAAGGTGCGATAGGCTACCAAAAGGGCTATCGTTTCGTCCAAATTGCGAGCTTGATCGATTGACGGAAAGCGAAATACCATGCGACGCAGGCCTTTGATCTCTCGAAAGGCGATGCAGTTTTTGGGGACCGCAGCACTCCTTCTGATCGCCTCACCCGCTTTGCGCGCCCAGAGCGCAGACGCTCTGCCCGAGGCGCCGACACCGCAGGTACAGGCCGTTGATCTTGCCCAGAACAACGGCGGGCCGCAGCAGCCTCCAGGGACAAAGCAGGCGGGGCAGCCTCCCTCCACCAGTACGGAGCCATCGCTCTCGGATCTCGGTCTCACCACCGCGCAGACGCAAGGCAGTGCTCGGGCGCAGGCCCTGCTCGACAAGCGGACGCACATGCTGAAGGTGCATCAGAGGCTCGGTTTGCTGACGATGATTCCGCTCGCCGCAACGGTTATCAGTTCGGCAAGCGCAACCGGGGGCCATCATCGCAACGGCACAACTCTTGTGCCCTCCAGCACAGGCAACACCGCTGGACGCGACCTGCATGCCGCCCTCGGTTCGGTGACGGTTGGGATGTACGCGGCCACGGCATGGTATGCCATCCGTGCGCCCAAGGTACCGGGTACGGAGTCTCGCGGCGCCATCCGCATACACAAGGCTCTTGTCTGGATACACGCGCCTGGAATGGTGCTGACGCCGGTGCTTGGAGCGATGGCGTTCAAGCAACTTAACTCCGGAGAGAAGGTTCACGGCATCGCCTCCGCCCATGCGGCGGTCGCCTGGGTCACGGTCGCGGCCTACGGCGCATCAATCGTCTCGATCTCCTGGCCCATCCACCTGAAGTTCTAGGTCAACTATGAAGAAATTGTTCGCCGCCTGTCTCTTCCTCGCACTTCCCACGTTTGCGCAATCCAACCGTCAACCATCCAATACCCAGTGGACGCTCGACTCCTCCACGCTGACTTACCACATTACGCATCCACTGCATCAGGTTGAGGGTACCAGCCATGCGGCGCGCGGCAAGGGCGTCTGCCAGGCGGGACGATGCGACTTCCTGATTGCCGCTCCAGTCAAAACCTTCGACTCCGGCGACTCGAACCGCGATCTCCACATGCTTCAGGTCACGCGCGGAGCAGCGTTTCCCATCGTTACCGTGCGTCTGCATCTGCCTGAATCGGCGACGACAGCTCCGACCATCGACTGCGACCTCGAGGTCCAGTTCGCCGGCCAGACCGCGCACTATGAGCATGTTCCTTTCCAGCAAACGATTCAAGGCGCTGAGCACCGCATCAAGGGCACTATCCCGGCCACGCTGACCGACTTCAAGATCACTCCGCCGTCCTTCTTTACCGTGCCCATCAAAAATGAGATGCCGATAGACGTGGACCTGACCTGGCACGCCTCCTGACGAAGGCTCTCGCGATCCCCTTAACCAGGTTATGTTCTGCCTTTGACGCCTCCGCTTCCATCATGCTCGCACGCAGGTTCCAACAGCTCGACGAAAAGCCATGACAGGCATCTAGAGCGGTTTCGGCCTCGCTGTGACAGTCGGGGCCGGAGAGTTGTGGTCTCTCACCCGGAGTTTTGTAACCATTTGAACTAAATCATGCTCTAGCCATCGGTGTGCTGTTTGATGTAGTTCCGGAGTGCCACGTTGAGTTCGAGCGCCTTGCTGACGCCGCTTTCGAGCATCTCCAGCCAGTCCTTTGCGGGTTCCTTCAGATCGGCGGTGCTGAGCAGATAGCTGGTTTGCGCGATGATCTCGAGTGCGTTGCTCAGGTCGTGGGCCAGTCGGCGCACCTCGACTGCAAGCTCTTCGGGAATTTTGTTGTCGCCGGGCAGCGCCGGGATCAAATCGTTGATTGGCTTCGTCATGACAGGAAAACAGTACCTCGTTCAGGTATACGCAATCAAAGGGGGAAGACTCACAGTTGTGTGCATTGACACAGGAGCCTGCGTTTGTAACACTAAAACTTCGCGGTTCAGCGTGTCCCGATCAGCAGTTCAGAAGGTTCAGGGGACGCTTCGATCGCTGCCGAAGTGGCGGAATTGGCAGACGCGCATGGTTCAGGTCCATGTATTCGCAAGGATGTGGGGGTTCGAGTCCCCCCTTCGGCACCAGATTTTAGATGTTTGTTGTGAATGAGATAGGAAGCAATCGAACAACACGTGTGTGGGATACGTGTGTGCCAACGGTTCTATCTCGTAGACGGAAGTTCGGTTACACGCTCTGATAGGCCACCTTCTCCGTGAATACTCTTATGGAAGTATGTAGCGAATTGCCTGTTTTGGAATTGAATCCACACTACCCAAGTCATCGGAGCCATAAGTGGCGTATCAAAGCACGATGTACCCTAATCAAAGCATGTCTGCAGGTTATCGCAAGTCGAGTTATCCCCATCTTCACTGCACCAATTGAGGTACTCGTCTGTTCCGAAATTGCGGTGCTACAGTTGAGGTAACATGCCACAAATCAACAGGCTATATTTGGCGGTTATGCCGCTCGTGCATCTGGACACTGGCTTCACAGAACAGACGCTGACTTTGTTTCCAAGCCAAGAGTTCGCCACATTTTTCACTCCGGAGGAAGTTGATACGTATTTGGATTTTTTCAAACGGCGAGCGGAATCTTATTTGAAAGGTGGAAATGTCACTAGTTATGAGTTCGCAAAGGAGCCCGTTGTAGGAACAGGGTTTGTACGGGTGGTGGTGACTCAACATGTCGAGTGAGGCGGGTGGTGCGTTTAGTCCTACTGCGAAGCCAGGAAAATTTACGGTTGCCGAGTTTCAGCAAGTCGCGGGTGTCGTGAGGGAATTGCTGGCGGACCAGCCCCTCATCAAGTATTCGATTTACGCGGCGGGCCTTGCTGGGCTCCTCGATAGCATTCACTGGATCTGGTTACTTATTGTTTTTTTGCTACGAGCGATCAAATAAGCCCGCGTGTGTAATACGTGTGTCAGAACCGCTGAAGTGGAGCTTTCTGCGTTTGGTGCTTCTATAAAAATCAGTAAGTTTTCTGTTTTCAGTGCGGCTTGATTATCCGAGTCCCCCCTTCGGCACCAAGAGTTCCATTCTGATGAGCATCCCTTGCGGATGCTCATTTTTCTGCCGCTTGCTCCTCGACCTTCTTCCAGAACGCAAACCGTGCAACCGTGGCCACGGGGCCAGGGTGCAGTTCGTCTCCCAGTCGCATGGTTGTTCTGCTGCCGGGCGCGACGGCTGGCCAGGGCGGGAGCCCCTTCCGGTTCGGCGTTCCGGTCTCGATGAAGTGTAGCCAATAGCTGGACATGCTCTCGGAGAGGCTGCGGTCAGCCGCGGTGTATGGGCGCGTGAGCGCGTCGAGGTTGCGGAACCAGTAGGGAATCTCGGCGGAGTGGAAGGCGCCGAATTGGGGATGTTCAGGCCAGGGGATGGCGTGGTCGAAGTAGTAGGTGTAGGCCGGAGTCTTCGCTGTCTTTGCACGGTTGACGCCCCACAGATACATGGCCACTCGACCGCTGTCTCGCGCACTCTCTTTTTCGGAGCGGGTTGCTTCTGCCTGTGAGCCTGCCGGGTAGATCATCAGGAATTCGTTCGCAAGGTTTCCGTAGCGTTCGCGTGCCTGCTGTTTGAACTCGTCCGGCGTCAGCTTGCCGTACTTTGCGGAGGCGCTTCCCTCGTCGGCGTTGAGACCGGTGATGGTAGGCACGTCGTTCTGTCGGCCTGCGGAGAAGATGGCCGGGATGGTATCGGGTAGAAACCAGCCATCGACATCGGGGCGGAAATGGAGGTTCGCCTTCTTTTGCGCGGCGATAAGGCTGGCTGGGCTCATGGCACGCAAGTCAGCTAAAGAGTGTGCGCCGACGGAGGCTGCAAACGCTGTGCCCTGCGCTTCACCCTCGCTCTGCGAGACTGTGCCCGGCGGAGAGAGATACGCGCCGCTCTCCGCGATGGCTCCGCGAAAGAGCCCTTTGGCCAGAGGAGATGCGGTGAGGTAGATGACCGCCGCCGCTCCGGACGACTGGCCCGCGATGGTGACGCGGTTGGGGTCTCCGCCGAAGGCGGCGATGTTGCGATGCACCCAGCCGAGCGCGGCGACCATGTCTTCCAGACCGTAGTCTCCCGAGGCGTGGTGCGGCGATTCGGCGGTCAAGCCGGGACAGGCGAGAAATCCGAAGACGCCCAGCCGATAGTTGATCGAGACCACGACGATGCCCTGGCTGGCCAGATGCTCGCCGTTGTACACAGCAGGCGACGCGGCACCCTCGACGAAGCCGCCGCCGTGAATCCAGACCAGCACAGGGCGAAGTGCGCCAGCGGGTTTTCCTTGTGTCCACACGTTCAGGTACAGGCAGTCCTCGCTGATGGGGTACTGGGCCATGAACTCGCGCGTCCAGGGCAGATGTTCGCCGCGAATGTCCTGCATACAGCTTGCGGAGAAGTGGTCGGCCGTACGCACGCCCTGCCAGGCAACGGGCGGCTGGGGTGGTTGCCAGCGCAGCGGGCCAACCGGAGGGGCCGCGTAGGGGATGCCTTCGTAGATCTGAACCGGCGGGGTGCCTGAGGTGAATCCGGAGATACGGCCGCTCTCCGTGGTTACGATGCCCTGTGCGATGGCGCTGCGCGGCGTAGCAAACACCGCTGCCACCAGAGCAGCGAGCAGCAGCGACGTCAGCCCGTTGAGACTGCAATACATCGAGACAGATTTGCGGACTGAACATACCATGCTTTTCGTTTCTCCCGGCTTCAGTGCTCGAAGGGCACTCCGAGCAGGATAGCTGCATCGGCCTGCCGGGCAAACCCGATAAGATAGAGCTATGTCCACGCGGCTTGACCAGATTCTCGCCAATACACGCGAAGAGGTAAACGCCCGCAAGGCGATTGCGAACGTGCGCGATCTGGACCGTCGCGCCGCCTCACGCACACCGCGCGGCTTCGTCGCCAGCCTTTGTCGTGTTGCGGCCACCGGGCCGGCCATCATCGCGGAGATCAAAAAGGCCTCGCCCTCGCGTGGGCTGATCCGCGCCGACTTCGATCCTGTGGCGCTTGCCCAGGCGCTGGAAGGCGGCGGTGCGGCTGCGCTCTCTGTGCTGACCGACGAAAAGTTTTTCCAGGGTTCGCTTGCCAATCTCGAACTGGCGTCGGGGGCAGTGCGCATTCCATGCCTGCGCAAGGACTTCATGGTCGATGCATTTCAAGTGGTCGAAGCGCGTGCGCATGGGGCCGATGCGATTCTGCTGATCGTCGCGGCACTGAGCGATGGAGATCTGCGCACGCTCGGAGGCGAGGCCCGTGCGCACGGACTTGATGTGCTCTGCGAGACGCACAATCGCGAAGAGATGGATCGCGCGCTGGCGCTGGGCTTTACGCTCATCGGTGTCAATAGCCGTGATCTGCGCACCTTTACGATGCACCCGGAGCTGCTGCCTGAGCTGGGCGCGCTTGCTCCGGCAGGCGTGACGATGGTTGCCGAGAGCGGCCTTAGTTCGCCGGAGGAGATTCGGAGACTGCGCGAGGCAGGCTACGGCGCGTTTCTCATCGGCGAATCGCTGATGCGCGAGCCCGACCCCGGCGAGGCGCTCGCTCGCCTGCTCAACCGCGAACACGTGCAGACACAGGCGGGCTGAGCCATGTGGATCAAGATCTGTGCCAACACAAACCTTGAAGATGCACAGCTTGATGCGTCGCTTGGCGCGGACGCGGTAGGCTTTGTCTTCGCACCAAGCAAGCGCCGCGTTGCCGCCGAGCAGGTTGCGCGCATCACGCTGCATCTGCCCGCGTCAGTCGAGCGCGTTGGCGTCTTCGACTCGCACGATGCTGAAGAGATTGTCGCCACAGCCCGCACCGCTAGCCTCAATGGCGTTCAGCTTCACGGCGGGGTGGACCACGCGCTTGCTCATCGGCTGCGCGATGTGTTGGGCGGCGAGGTTGCGATTATCCAGACCCTGCATTGGCAGGTGGATGCAGGCGGAGCCAGCGCCGAAGCCGTGGGGCGTCATCTGGACGAGATTACCCGCGAGGGCATCGTTAACCGCGTGCTTATCGACTCAAAGATGGGAACGGCTACCGGCGGCACGGGCGTCGCGTTCGACTGGGAGAAGGCGCGCGCAACGCTTGCGGAGCATGCAGGTGGGTTGAAGCTGATCGTCGCCGGGGGGCTTCGCCCGGAAAATGTGGCGGAGGCCATTGAGCAGCTCGCGCCGTGGGGGGTGGATGTGGCCAGCGGCGTGGAAGCCGAGCCCGGCCGTAAGGATCCGGAACGGCTTGCGGCGTTTATACGGAATGCGCGGCAGGCGGGCTCGGGGCGCTGAAGGCTTAGCGCCGATTGAAAACCGGTGGAAAGCGGCTGCGTGTTTTCGCGGTGAAGCGCGAGAAGAGCTACTGGCAGGCGAGCTTAATTTTTCGGTGTGGGCAACTGCACTGGGCTTCTTTTGTTTTCGATGAAGCGCTGTGCGGCCTCGACGACTTTGGCGCGGGCGTAGTCGGCGTCCTGCCAGCCTTTGACTTCGACGCGCTTGCCTTCGAGGTCTTTGTAGATGGCGAAGAAGTGGGTAATCTCGCGCAGCATGTGCGGGTAGATCTGGGAGTAGTTGGTGACGTCCTTATAGCGTGGGTTGTTCTTGCCGACGCAGAGGACTTTTTCGTCGGCGACGCCCTGGTCGAGCATTTCGAGCACCCCGATGGGGCGCACGTTCTGCACGCAGCCGGGGAAGCTGGGTGCGTCTACCAGCACCAGCACGTCGAGCGGGTCGCCGTCCTCGGCCAGCGTGCTGGGGACGAAGCCGTAATCGCCCGGATAGTGGACCGGGGAGTACAGGTTGCGGTCGAGCCGGAAGACGTGGAGCTGCTTGTCGTACTCGTATTTGTTGATGCCTTCGCTGGGGATTTCGATGACTGCGTGGATGACGTTGGGCGACTCGGCCCCAACGGGCAACTCAAGATAATTGGTCATAGGGAGTGTGGGATCTCTTCTGGTGCACCGGCAAAAGCGGCGCTCTGTCTATAATTGAACAGAATGAAGGCGCATGTCTATGTCACGCTGAAACGGACCGTGCTGGATGCCCAGGGGCAGACAGTGTCGGATGCTTTGCGGAGAATGCAGTACCGCGGCGTCCAGGATGTAAGGCAGGGGAAGTATTTTCTGCTGACGCTCGAAGATGGGCTCGCCGAGGGAGCTGCCCAGGCCGAAGTGGAGCGGATTGCCCGCGAGGTGCTGACCAACCCGGTGATTGAGGAGTTTTCCCTCCGGCTGGAGGCATGAGCTGCGGCTCGAAGCAAGCCTGCTGCCATACGTGGCCATGGTCAATGGCGAAAATGTTGCATGATGGCTGGCAACCTTGGGATGGCTTTTGGAATATAAAGATTCAACAGTAACATTAGATAAAGATTCGACGGTAACTTGTCCGCGGATAGAATGGATAGCATTGCGGGCCGCAGGCAATGTACGCAACATCCTTCAGCCTCACTATGCTTACGGCGAAATCGTGACTGAAGGGTTGATTTGAGAGGGCAACGGATGCAGAGACACAACCTACGAAGGAACCTCCTGAGGTTTGCGCTGCCGATGGCGCTGATGCCTTTGCTTCTGCTCCCCGTCCGCATCTCGGCACAGGCCACCGCGGCGCGAAGCAGAAACGCGGGCCTCACGACGTTTGTGATGTATTCGCGTGTTAATCCGGACTACGACATCGCGGGCAACGGTATCACGATCGGCGGAGCATACACCTACTTCCTCAAGTTCCTCTCGCCGTCGGTTGAGGTGCGCTATAAGAACGCGCACGGGCGGGCGGTCAATGAGAGCACTTTCGGCGGCGGCGTGCGGATCGAGCACCCGATCAGCTACTTTCATCCCTACGCTGATTTCATGGTCAGCAAAGGGTCGATCACGTTCGCGCAGAAGAATTACATCGGTTCGAACGGCACCGGCTCGAACGGTGCGGTGGCGTACTCGGTGGGCGGCGGCGTGGACTACGACTTCGCCGACCAGTGGGCGGTGCGGGTGGACTACCAGCACGAGAGCTGGAACCTGAATCAGAACCCGCCCGTTACGCTCACGCCGCATGCATTGAGCATCGGCATCCTGTACCGCATTCGGTTGCACCGCGGACAGTACTAAGGAAGCTCAAAACCAGGGCTTCATTCATGGCTGCTCAGGCGTTGGAAGTCGTTTGGGTCGGCTCCATCTGCATGGAGCGTTCGATGTTCTCTTCGTCAAGATAACGGCGCCATTCATAGCTTTCGGCCACCTGTCTGAGCAGTTCCACGCGCCTGCGCAGCAGCTTCGTTACAGCAGGCACGACCAGGCGTTTGCCGAGTTGTCTGCCGAGCGGTCCGAATGGCATGGAGAACCGCAGCCTCTCGACGACGAGCGTATGGCCGTCGATCTCGGTGAACTGGTGGTCGTGCTGGTACTTCCGGAAGCGACCCCGCGCCATGGTGTCCTGAAAGAAGGCTGGGCGCTCGTAGCGCGTGACCAGGCCCTCATGGACGAGGGGCAGCCCGAAACGCCATCCGGTCCAGACAACCCGGTCGCCGGGGCCCAGCGTTCCGGCAACCGTACCGGCGACGGGCTGCATTTCGAGAGCCTGGGCCGTGAGGCCGACGTGGGTCGCAAGCAGAAAGCACCGATCCATCGGCGCATTGATATGAATGGAATCACTGACGGTGAACAAGCTTGACCTCGATCCTGCAATCTCTACCAGATCGCCAAGTCCACATCTTCGTAGCTGCGCTGTTCGGGGAGAATATCCAACAGCTCCAGAGCAGCGCAAACGAAGTCAAGGAAGTGTACACAAACCGAGTGGAGCGACCAAGCACCAAATGTGGTACACCCCCTGGCGGGGATGTTTCCACTGGCGAGCTGCAACCGGAGAGGGCGGCGGTCAGATGGAGTTGTCGATGAGGTCACTGAGTGAGGCGGAGGCGGAGAATGGCGGTTCGCCCTGCCAACTGGGAATGTCGAAATTAGTAGCCGGGTGCGCGCCGGCGAGCCTGCCCTGGGAAGTGTGCTGGTCGCGCAGGGCCTGCTGGATGAGGCGGCGGCTCTCAAACTGGCTGGCGTGGGCGGCCAGTTCCTCGAAGATGAGGAAGCCCTGCCCGCAGATGGGGCAGCGGATGTCGGTCGAGAGCCTCGGCTGGTGGGTGACGAGATGCACGGGACGGCCTGCTTTCCGGTGGCAATCGATCAGGCCTGATGCTGATTTGCGCTGATGATGCCGATTCAAAGTGTCGCCTCGGGCCGGGCAGGTTCTCCGCAGCGGAGGCTGTGATTATTGTTGTGCCCGGCGCGCCGCAACGGAATGGCCAGCGCGGGGAGGACGGCTACAACGTGCGGGGGATACAGACGGCAGGGAATAGCGGCGAGCCGATAGGAAGAACCGTCACAGCTTGGTTCAGCGGCATAAACGAAATATGCTGGTATTGACAGCTATGAGTGAGCAGATCAAGATTCAGCTTCCGGATGGTTCAGTGCGCGAGGTCCCGCGCGGTACGACTGCATTTGAAGTGGCGACGAGCATCTCGCCCCGGCTGGCGTCGGCGGTGGTGGTGGCGCGGGTAAAGCCCCTCAATTCCAACGAGGGATCGGGGACCAGAGATCAGGGATCAGAAGACGAGGGCTCTGAGGCTTCGATGTATGGCGCGGCCTCCGGTGGCGAGCGGCTGGTCGATCTGGCTGCGCCTTTGACCGAAGACGTGGCGCTGGAGCTGCTGAAGGAGTCGGACGAGGCTTCGCTGCGTGTGGTGCGGCACTCGGCCGCGCACGTGATGGCAACGGCGATCCTCGAACTCTTTCCCGAGACGAAGCTGGGCCATGGCCCTGCGACTGATTCCGGCTTCTTCTATGACGTCTACCGCGAGACGCCCTTTACCGAAGACGACCTGGCCGCGATTGAGAAGCGTATGGCCGACGTGGTGGCACGTGACGAGAAGTTTGTTCGCGCAGAGGAGCCGCGCGAAAAGGGGTTGGCCGAGTACAAGGCGCACGGCGACTTCATGAAGGTGCACTTCATCGAACGGTTCACCAAACCGAATGATGTGATCTCGCTCTATCGCAACGGCAACTTCACTGATTTCTGCCGAGGGCCTCATGTGCCTTCGACCGGTCGCGTGCGCGCCTTCAAAGTGACAAGCGTGGCTGGCGCGTACTGGCTGGGCGATGAGAAGAACCAGCAGTTACAGCGCGTTTACGGCACGGCGTTCTTCAACGCGAAGGACATGGAGGCGCACTTCAAGCGGCTCGAAGAGATTAAGGCGCGCGACCATCGCGTGCTGGGAAAACAGTTGGATCTGTTCTCGATCCAGGAGGTCGCGGGCGCTGGCCTCATCTTCTGGCATCCGAAGGGCGGGCTGATTCGCAAGACGATGGAAGACTGGATGCGCGAGGAGTGCATCCGGCGCGGCTATCAGATGGTGTTTACGCCGCACATCATGCGCCGCGAGCTGTGGAAGATCAGCGGGCACGACGGCTACTACGCCGAGAACATGTATCCGCCGATGGAGCTGGACGACGCCGAGTACAGGCTGAAGCCGATGAACTGTCCCGGCCACATTTTGATTTACAGGAACTCTCCGAAGAGCTACCGCGACCTGCCGCAGCGGTATGCGGAGCTGGGCAACGTGTATCGCTACGAACGCTCAGGCACGATGCATGGCCTGCTGCGCGTGCGCGGCTTTACGCAGGACGACGCGCACATCTTCTGCACGCCGGAGCAGATTGAAGGCGAGATTGCCGCGTGCGTCGAGTTTGCAGACTCGGTGCTGAAGGCGTTCGGGTTTGCCGAGTTCAAGGTCGAGCTTTCAACCTGGGACCCTCGCGACACGAAGAACTATGTGGGCGAGGCGGAACACTGGGAGGGCGCGGTCGCGTCGCTCAGGAAGGTACTCGACGCAAAGGGGATCGAGTACAAGGTCATCCCCGGCGAGGCGGCGTTCTACGGGCCGAAGATCGACATCAAGCTGGTGGACGTGCTGGGGCGGCTGTGGCAGCTCTCGACCGTGCAGTTTGATTTCAACCTGCCGCAGCGGTTTGAGCTGGAGTACACGGGTGAGGATGGCGAGAAGCATCGCCCGGTGATGGTGCATCGCGCGCTGTTCGGCTCGGTGGAGCGGTTCTTCGGCGTGCTGATTGAGCACTACGCGGGCGCGTTTCCGCTGTGGCTGGCGCCGGTGCAGGTTGGCTTGGTGCCCATCTCGGAAAAGCATTTGGACTATGCGAACGCTGTGAAGGCGAAGCTTGAAGCTGCCGGGCTGCGCGTCGAACTAGACGCTCGCAACGAGAAGATGAACGCAAAGATCCGCGAGTTCACGTTGCAGAAGGTACCGTTTGTGCTGGTGATGGGCGACAAGGAAGCGGCGAGCGACGCAGTCAGCGTCCGGACGCGCGGCAAGGGTGACGAGGGCAGCGTGGCGTTGGCGGCGTTCATCGAGCGGGCGACGGGGCTTGCGGCGAGCCGGAGTGCGGGATTGTAGAGATCCAGGCGATCCGGGTAGAGACGCGGATCGTTGCTCCTTCTCCTAAGGCCAAGGCAATGCAGGGTTTGTAAGGCAAGCCTTTATTCAAGCGATTGTTCCTCATGGTTGCTGATTCTCTGCTTGGCGGTTGAGCGGGTTTCTACTATGCTTGTCTTTCAGAAAGGGGGCTCCCATGCACCACCCCATTCTTGTCGGAAACCTGAGCGTCACGTTTCTCAAGAGCCGCCACGAGACCGATGGCGAAGCCGACATCTTTGAGCTGACCGTTCCGCCGCACGCCCATCTCAACGTTCCGCACCTGCA
>NZ_DASUBE010000017.1:0-11081 GCF_035763405.1 Edaphobacter sp. | reverse complement strand
CGATGCGGTCGAGCCGACATAGTTCGCGCGCCCCGGCCTGGGTGAAGGGGCGGCCCTGCGCGGAAAGCAGGATGACGCGCGTACCCGCAGGGGCTGAAGCCCCGGACTCCATTTCGGCGGTTGCGCCACGACTGAAGTCGTGCCCGTTCGAAGCCACTTCACCGGCGGAGGCGCGCTCTGATCGTGGCTTGATTCCCAGGGACTCGAGCGCCTCGGCCAGCGGTTCCGGTTTCAGCACCATGCCTTCGCCGCCGCCAAACGGACGGTCGTCCACCGTGCGGTGACGGTCGTGTGTAAAGCCGCGCAGATCGTGCGTGCGAACCTCGACCAGTCCAGCCGCGCAGGCGCGCTTCAGCACGCCATAGTCCAGCGGACCGCTGAAGAACCCGGGAAAGATCGTGATGATGTCGAAGCGCATGGCAGCCTGAAGAGCGTCACAGCCAGTGTATCCGGCTGCTGTATTTATTCGCGCGACTCTCGCTCGCTCTTTGTGCCGGCGTTGCGGTTCACGTCAAGCAGCCCCTCGGGCAACTTCATCTCAATCCGCTTCGCCGCAATATCCACGCTAAGCAGAAACGCCTTGGCAAACGGCACCAGCACCTCGTCATCATCAGCCGTCTTTACTACAAGCAGCGAGGCCGCATCTTCCAGACGGCGTGCGCCATCGGGCGTCGTGGCAAACTGCACGTCGGTCACGGTCCCAATCGGGGCCGCGTCGTCATACACGGTGCATCCGGCCAATTCGCTGATGTAGGCAGCGCCATCTTCCAGCGCAACTCGCTCTCCGCGTGGCACCAGCACATCCATTCCTGCCAGCGCCTCTGCCGCGGAGATCGAATCCACCCCGGCGAACTGGAGCACAATGCGCCCTTCATTTTTTCCTACGGGAAGCCAATGAGCCAGCACCTCGGCCGGACGCGCCGCTGCCTCGTCGCCAGCAAAGCCTGCTGGTGCCAGAAACACGTGCTTTCGCTCTTCGAACTTTTCGGGAAAATCCGTCAGCAGTTCAGCCAACAGCTCGCCTTTGCGACCTTGCGGGCGTAGCAGATGGGCCAGCACAACCCAAGATAGGGAACTCGTACTCATCAGGCGTAATGACTCGCGCCAGCGCCGAAGGTTTGGCTTTGCGTCATGCGGAGAAGTAGTGCCTGCATCAGGAAGCGGCCTGCTTGCCCTCTTCCACGATGTCGAGCGCATAGCGATGCTTCAGCTTCATGCTGGCTGCGCTCAGGATCGTGCGCAGCGAGCGCGCCGTCCGGCCTTGCTTTCCAATTACCTTGCCTACATCGGACGGAGCCACGTGCAGACGTAGTACCGTTGCATCCCCGTCGTGCAGCGCCTCCACAACGACGCTTTCGGGGTTGTCCACCAGGGCGCGCGCAATTTCAATCACGAGTCCTGTCATATCGTCCTTTGCGGGCTCGTCTCCTGCCTCGAACTCCATGGCCTGGGTCATCAACAAATCCTCCTGGGAAATCACAGTGCAGCACTCCTGCCCAACCTGTATGTCCCGTCTTATGCGGGAGTCTTCCAAGGCGTGCCAAAGCGAGCGAAACAGTGAATCATGGAGAAGCGTCGGGCTAACCCCCGGAACGCCTCCACTTTACACCCATCTGTCAAGAGGGTGTAACACCATGGAGTCTACGTGAGCGGTTCTGCTGGAATCGAGAGAGGGAACCTGAAATGCCAGCAATCTTTGGGAACCTTCTGCAAGTTCCCAAAGATTGGGTCTGGTAACTAGGCCGCAGCCGTTTCCTGAGTCGCAGGGGCCTGCGCCAGGAGCTTCTCGACGCGGTCCGACAGGCGCGCGCCATTTTTGGTCCAGTATTCAATGCGGTCGCGCTTCAGTTCAACCGACGCAGGGTTTGTCCGCGGATTGTATGTGCCTACAACCTCAACCGAGCGGCCATTGCGGGCACGGTCCTTTTCGATGACCACAATGCGATAGTGAGGTTGCTTACGCGCTCCTACGCGCGCCAGACGGATCATTAACACAGGGAATGCCTTTCAAAACTCGTAGTGTGGGCGCCGTCGCAGCACGCTCCAGCCTTCCTTGGCTGGCGGCAAGACAGACATGTCCCAATACCTAAGTATCGCGGAAACTGACGGTTTTCGCAATCCTTCCCAGCCCCAAAATCTCCGGACAGGCCCGGAACGGCCTCCGGTACACTACGGGTACATCCGTAACCAGCCTGCATGAGACGCGAATATTACAAATGGTTCTCGCCCGCACTCGCACGCGAGATGGAGCTGCTTGTCTTCGGGCACGCCGGCACCCCCACACTCGTCTTTCCCACATCCTGCGGGCGCTTCTTCGACTTCGAGGACAACGGCATGGTCGCCGCCATCGCAGGAAAGCTCGAAGAGGGTCGCGTCCAGCTCTTCTGCGTCGATTCGGTGGACGCAGAAAGCTGGTACAACCGCAACGCCGCTCCGCGCTGGCGTATCGGGCGCCATCTCCAGTACGAACGTTATCTCCTCGACGAGGCGATTCACTTCGTCCATCAGCAAAACGGCGTTTCCGGACTGGCGGCTATCGGGTGCAGCTTCGGCGGCTACCACGCAGTCAATCTCGCACTTCGCCACCCGGAGATCGTCTCGGCGGTCCTCTCGCTGGGCGGAGCGTTTGACCCGTCCATCTTCCTCAACGGCTACATGGGCCAGGATGCCTACTTCCACCTTCCACTCCACTATCTTCCCAACCTCACCGATCCGTGGTATCTCAACCGTTTCCGCCATAACACGTACACTTTCGCCATAGGTGCCGCCGACCAGTGCTGTGATGACAATGAAAGACTCGCCCACCTGATGTGGGGCAAAGACATCCCCGTTCGCTTCGATGTCTGGGGCGATGGCGCAGATCACGGCTGGCCCTGGTGGCGGAAGATGTTGCAGACCTATCTTTAAAGACGGAGCGGACAGAAGACGGCTATGGAGCGTTCAGTGAAAAAAATCGGCGTCCTCTTCGGGGTGGAGAACACCTTTCCCAGCGCCCTGGTGGACAAGATCAATGCATTCGAGATGGAAGGCATTCACGCCGAGTTTGTCCACCTGGGCGAGGCCAGGATGGCAGAGCCGACCGGTTACGCCGTTATCATCGATCGCATCTCGCACGACCTGCCCTTCTATCGCGCCTACCTGAAAAACGCTGCTCTCTCGGGCACGCAGGTCATCAACAACCCCTTCTGGTGGTCGGCCGACGACAAGTTCCTCAACTATGGCCTCGCGGCAAAGCTAGGCGTGGCTGTGCCACGCACGGTGCTGCTGCCGCACAAGCAGCTCCCGCTCGAGGTCTCTGACCGCGCACTGCGCAACCTGCAATATCCGCTCGACTGGGAGGGCATCTTCGCGCACATCGGCTTTCCCGCTTTTCTCAAGCCGCACAACGGCGGAGGCTGGCGCGATGTCCACCATGTCCACTCGTCCGAGGAGTTCTTCCGCGCCTACGACCAGTCTCGGGATCTCTGCATGATGCTCCAGAGCGCGGTCGATTTCGAGCAATACTTTCGTTGCTTCGTCGTCGGCCAGTCCGAGGTGCTCGTGATGCCCTACGATCCACGCCGCCCGCATGAGCATCGCTATCTGCCCGGCCCTCCGGCATGCGAGAAGAGGCTTCTGCGGCGCATCGAGCGCGACGCCCGCACGCTCTGCCGCGCTCTCGGCTACGACCTCAACACGGTGGAGTTCGCCGTCGAAGACGGCATCCCTTACGCCATCGATTTCATGAACCCGGCGCCGGATGCCGATCTCCACACGGTCGGCCAGGCCAGCTTCGACTGGATTGTGGACTCGGTCGCCAGACTTGCCGTGCGTAAGGCACAGGCCTCGCGCGCGGC
Source organism: Edaphobacter sp. (assembly GCF_035763405.1). Classification (NCBI taxonomy): domain Bacteria; kingdom Pseudomonadati; phylum Acidobacteriota; class Terriglobia; order Terriglobales; family Acidobacteriaceae; genus Edaphobacter; species Edaphobacter sp. The sequence continues at coordinate 7,245 of NZ_DASUBE010000017.1, read as the reverse complement.
CCATCCTCGGATGCGCTGGTCGTCGCTTCTCAATCAGACATTGCCGAAAAAGCGTCTTCCCAGACAAAAGAAAGCAGCAAAACGGGGAGCCTCCCGGTAGCGTGAGCAAATCATCGTCCGGCTGTGAAAGACGCGCGTCGTTGCGAGAGCGCAACTAGCGGAAGTGGTACGCGACGCCGACGGAGAACAAGGTAGGCGTCAGGCCGTTCGGTGGGAAGCCGAACCAGTGCTGGTACTCGAAGTCTCCCCGGACGTAGAGGTAGGGGAGTGCCTTGTAATCGAGCCCTACGCCACCAGCCATCAGGTTGTAGGCAAGATTGGGATGTGGGCCATTGGGGACGTAGGCAGGGAAGTTGAAGACGCCGCGCCCATACATGCCCTTGACGTAGGGAGACAGCTTGTTATCGCGGAAGTTCCAGAAGTAGCGTCCGCCGATCTCGTAGGTCTTTTCGTAGAGACCTGCATTGCCACCGCCTTTGACAAAATGAAAGTTGCCTTCGATGCCCACATGGTAGTTGAAGTCATAGGTGAAGAAGGCCATGCCGCCTTGGTATCGCCCGCTATAGTCGGCGTTTGCCATGGTGAAGCCGCCACCGATTTTGAGGTCTCGAGACCGGGAGGCGGTTGCGGTCGCCTGCGCATGGAGTGCTACTGTCCCGCAGAGCAGGCAGGCGATGATGGCAATTTTTTTCAGCAAACACATCTCCTGAGTTGGCCTGATGAAGTCATCGGCTGCGGACCTGATTTCGTGAAGCTATGGAAGACATCGTAACGGACGTGGCTGGTTACGGAAGCAGGAAACTTTGCGCGGTTGCAATCTTGAGCACGAGCCGCAGGGAAGAAGCCAACGGATGAGGTTTGCCATACAACCGAAGACATCTTCGAGAGCGTTGTCGCTTCCTGAAGAAGTTAGATGCAAAAACAAAAAGTACGGGACTGGTGTAAGCGACCAGCCCCGTACAGTCAGGCGAAACTAGTTCTGCGGTTGGGTCGATGCGGCTGCTGGAGCCGCGGCGTTGCCGGCTGGAGCAGGCTGCGCGGTTCCCTGGGCGTCCGCTGCTGGAGCGGCTGCTGCCGGGGCCCCCTGCTGTGCCGCGCCCTGAGTATCAGCCGCTGCAGTCGGTGCCGGTGCTGCCGGAGCATCAGGAGCCTTATAGTAGCTCAGCTTCAGATAAACAGGCGCCACTTCAAACGGCATCTTGTCGGACGGTGCCAGTAGCGGCTCATAGGCTGTGTGGAGTACAACAACCTGGTCCGTCCAGGGATCCATGCGCATGAAGCTGGACAGCGGCATGGCCGCCTGCTGCTTCATGTCCTTCATGTCGAGCTTCTCGCCCTTGGGCAACATGGCCGACATCCAGAAGGTCTGGTCGTTGTCGCTCCGGGTCAGTCCATCGCCGATCATCGGCTCTTCCAGCGACTTGAGCGCCGCTGCGCGCTGCTGGAGCTGCTGGAGGTAGAGGCCGAAGTACTTCTCGCCGCCCTCCAGTTCCTTGACGCTGAGCAGCTTCATTGCCTCCTTCGCCGCAGATTCGTTGTCCGCATCCGTATGGTGCATGGGGATGCGATCAAAGACCGAAGTTGTGGGGAAGAGAAGACGGTCATTGAAGGCGTAGCGCGTGTCGAGCCGGTGGCCAAGCACGATGTGGGCGATCTGGAAAGCCAGGATGGCGTTCAGGTTGCCCATCTGCTGTGAGCCGTCTGACGAGATCACGCCGGTCGTGTCGAGCAGGCCCTTGGAGATGATGATCGTGTTGCCTACTGCAAGCGACTCGAGCGGTTCGGTTAGCAGGGTGCGCACCTTGATGGGCCGCGAGAGAGTGATGTTGTTATAGGCCAGAATGTTGTTGGCCAATGCCGCAAGGGTATTGTCGAAGTCACTGGGAGCGTCAAGCAGACCGGCTTGGAAGAGGCGGTTGATGACATTGTCCTCCGCCTGCTGGACCCAGGCACGCTGCGCGCCGAGCGGGCTTACGTCCTGCGCGTCGTTGCTGACGTCGGTCGCGCCGACCACATCCATCGACGTATTCTCAGAGTCAGCCGCAGGCACCTTGAGCACATAGCCCCAGACGTGGTTGATGGCCTTGAACTTCAGGGTGCGCGTTGCGCTCTTGGGGTCGCTCTCTTCAACATAGAAGGAGGTGGGCAGCCACAGGTCGGGCTGCACGTTGGTGCGCCAACTGTCAAAGTGGTAATACTCGCTGTACTCCTTCTCGGAGCCGGAGAAGTCGCCGTTGAAGCGGACGACATTGCCGCCTTTGGTTTCGATCCAGATGCGTCCGAAGAAGCGCCCGCGCGAGGGCTTGCCGGGAATCGGTGTTACGTCGAAGACGGCCGTCGGAGTATTGCCCAGGAAGTCGTTACGCACGTAGCTGAAGACGTAGTGCTGGCGGTCGAAGTCATTCGAGTCCATCAGTAGCATCTGCACGAAGCCGGCCTGGTGAAAGTTCAGGTGCAGGCTGCTGCCAAGGCCCGTAATGAACGAGGTCGATTGCTTGAAGAAGCCCACCTTCTTGTCGGCCGTGTAGGTACTGTCGCCGATGACCTTGTTGAAATCGACGCGACCGAGGAAGTGCTGGTCCGACTCGGGCACCTGGCCCATCAGCGGATCGGGCTTCATGTTCTGGATGTAGGTTTCGACGAGCGGAGCGCGCTGCTTGACCGTCGTAATGACGACCTTCTCGCGTGCGATGGCCTTGTCGATCAGCGCATTCTGGCCGGCGGTCAGCTTGCGCGCGGGCAAGACGTCTTCCTGGTGCTTCTTCTTGCCGATGTGCGGGAGGCCCACGCCTGCATGAGCAGGGAGGGAGGCTGCGATGAAAAGTGCCAGTGCCAAACCGGCCGTGGACTGTTTCCCGAGGTTCATGATTGCTTACTCCTGCGGCGACCCTTTGGGTCAACCCGTAATAATGGACTTGATGCTATTGCATAAAACAGCTTCTGACGCAGCAAGTTTCGTTAGCCGGCCAGTTGGAACGCAACATTGACAACACCTTCCCAGTCGATTGCGCGACCGGAGGCGTCGGTGGCCGGTGAAAAGCGAGTACCTTCGACGGCGCGGACGGCAGACTCGCCGAGTCCGTGACCGAGATCGCTGGTGACGCCAAGAACCTGCACGACACCTGTAGACGAGACCCGAATCCGTACTGATACAACTCCTTCGATATGAAGCTTGGTGGCTTCAGCCGTGTACTCCGGCTTGGGCTTGTAAAGGACTCTAGGCGGATGTCCCACCGATGCGGTTGGGGCCGAGGGATGAGGCATCGGCGGCGGCGTAACCTGGCCGAGGTTGACTGGGCCGGCAACGCGACCGCGGGAGTTCAGCGGACCTGTTCCACCGGCCACGCCGAGTCTGACGCCACGAACCTCATTGCGAGCGTTGTCGCGGCCGTTCATGTTCTGGCTGCCGGCCGAGCCGGAACCAAGATTGACAACAGTGGACCGCGGGCCCATGCCGTTGTTCGACGACGGCATTCCAGCCATTCCGCGCTGGCCGAGGTTCACAGCCGACATGGCTGGCCGGTTCGAAGGCGCGATGGGATTGTTCGTCTGGCCAAGCGAAACGGCCGACGGATGCGCAGAGTTGTTAACCACCGAGGCGGCCTGCGCCTGCGCAAGGTTGACCACGCGCGGGGCTGGAGGTGGCTGCACGAGCTTGGGAGGCGCCGGAAGCACAACCGGCACGGGCTGCGTCATCTTAATTTCTGGCGGCTTGGGCACGTCCGGCAGCTTGACTTCAGCCACCTTAATCTTGGGAGCTTCCACCTTCAGTACGGGAGGCTTCGGAAGCGGTTTGGGAATAATCTTGGGCTTGGGCTGTTCGGGCTCGGTCTTCTTCAGAGGAATCGGCTCGGTGAGGTGCGTGAGCCGCACATTGTCCATGTGTTTTTTGGCCGCAGCGCCCAGAATGCAGATGACGATCGCAACGGTAATGTTGACCGTGATGGAGGTAAACAGCGAAGCCTTGCTCTGGCTGCCGTCGTTGAGCACGCCGAAGTGAGCAAATTGCACATCAGGCGGGTTAGGGTTGTCACTGCGCAGCGGCTTAGCCATGGAAATTCCTTGAAGCGTCCCGGAGCATGCGGGACGGAAAGATCCGACCAGTCCTGTCGGCAGAGGACAGGAACCAGTGAGAGGGGAGGGTTTGACTCCGAGTGGATTGCCGGAGCGCGGTCGAGGTGCCTGAACTGGGCCTGGGATCCTCGATGAAACCATTCACGATGAGATTCGCAATCCTGGTCATCGCTTAGCTTCTATAAACAGACGTTGAGAACAACGGAAAAGGTTGTAGCTGGGCCATGCACCTTGAAATCGCTGAATCAGTTCATGTGCAGCGACGCAGCTCGTCACTTACTGCAAGTATATTGCCGTATGCGTATGTGCTTGACACTAGTACTTTTGTGGTATCCAAGAAGAGTACCTAAAGGAGTGATTCAATGAAGGTTTTAGTCAGTGGTGGAGCGGGTTATATCGGGGGCACCGTAGCTCGTCTTCTGCTCTCTCGTGGGCATGATGTCACTGTGTACGACAACCTCTGTCACAGCAGAAGATTAGCTGTTCCTCATCAGGCAAAGTTCGTAGAAGGCGACGTGGCTGATCGCACCCTTCTGGAGAAGACGCTCCGCGAAAAACGTTTTGACGGCATCATGCACTTTGCTGCTCTCATCGAAGCCGGTGAGAGCATGGTGCGGCCCGAGATTTATTTCCGTAACAACACCGTTGCCAGCCTGACCCTGCTGGAAGCCATGCTGGCGACCGGACACGACCGCCTGGTCTTCAGCTCGACCGCCGCCTGCTATGGCGAGCCTGAGAGTACGCCAATCCTCGAAGATGCCAGGCTGAAGCCGACTAATCCCTACGGCGAAAGCAAGTTGCTGGTCGAGCAGATGCTTGGGTGGATGAACGCAATTCACGGGCTTCGCTACGCGAGCCTGCGATACTTCAACGTCGCCGGTGCGATCGCAGGCTACGGTGAAGCGCATGAGCCGGAGTCGCACCTGATTCCGCTGATTCTCGACGTGGCGCTTGGCCGCAGGGAGAAGATCAAAATCTTCGGCCAGGACTACCCCACGCACGACGGCACCTGCATCCGCGACTACATCCACGTCGAAGACCTGGCGGAGGCACACCTGCTCGCTCTCGGTGCGCTCGAACAGCGGAGCAGGGTCATCTACAACATCGGCAACGGGCAGGGTTTTACTGTGCGCGAGGTCATCGAGTCGGCGCGGAGGGTGACAGGCAGGCCTATCCAGGTCGAAGAGTGCCCGCGCCGCCCGGGCGACCCGGCGGTGCTGGTGGCCAGCTCCGAGAAGATTAAGGCTGAACTGGGATGGAAGCCGAAGTTCGCCGAACTGGACAAGATCGTCGCAAGCGCGTGGGAGTGGCACCAGAAGCGTTATGCCTGAGAACCCCACGAACCTGCTTCTTGTATTTCCATTTCGCCCCTTTTGCATTTCCATTTTGCAGCGCAGCGAAGGAATCCGCTGTTCGCTGAAGTTGAGAGCAGTCCAGATGGCCTCCCGGTTGACGCGCTAAGGTTATAGGTGCAACCTGCCGTGAACAAGGAGGCCGTCTTGATCCATAGCATGTTCTTTCTTCAGTTGCCGGTGCTTGAGAAGATTCTCCGCCCGATGATCGTGTACCTGGTCCTGGTGGTGTTTCTGCGCATCTTCGGCAAGCGCGAGCTGGCGCAGTTGAACCCGTTCGACCTGGTCGTGCTGCTGAGCCTGTCCAACACCGTGCAGAACGCGATGATCGGCGACGACAACTCGGTCTCGGGAGGCATCATCGGGGCACTTTCGCTGCTGGTCATCAACTGGCTGCTGACCCGGGTGCTGTTCCATGCGCCGAAGCTGAGTGACGCGCTCGAAGGCGACGTGACCGTGCTGGTACGACATGGCGTGGTCGATTGGGCAGCGGCGAAGAAGGAGGCGTTGACCGATCTGGAGCTGCGCTCCGTGCTGCACAGGCAGGGTTTCGACAGCTTCGAGGAGGTCGAAAAGCTGGTGCTGGAGCCGAATGGAAACTTCTACGCTGAGGGCATCAAATCGATGAGCGACGACGCGCAGCGCGCCGCGATGCTGCAAGCGATTGAGTCGCTGACCGGCGAGGTGCGGCAGATGCGTGTGGAACTGGCGGCGGGCCGGGGTTGACGGCGCTCATCCCTGCGACGAGGAGATCTTTTCAAGCGCGCGGCGATACCGCTCCGGCGGCGTGGGGAGCCGCGCATCGCGGAGGGCCGCGCGATAGCCGCCAAGATAGATCGAGTACATGACGGCCAGCGCGCAGCCTACGCCAAAGCCGAAGCCGAACAGAAAGCCGAAGATGGCCGGAAGGTAGGCGCTCATCTCAATCGAGTCTATCGCGTGGCGTTGCATCTGGCGAAACGGAAGTACGCGCGGGTTGCCCCTGTTTGTGCCGATAGCGTACCTTTTGGTGGGTGGAAAAATTGCATTGATTTGTTCACGGAGGGTAGTGCGTGGCCACGTTGGAAGAGAGCAGGAACCTTGATTCAAGCCTGAGAGAAAACCGGGTGTTTCAGCCGCCCGCCGAGTTTGCGGGGCAGGCGCATGTAAAGAGCCTGGGTGAGTACGAGGCCATGTACCGCCGCAGTGTCGAGCAGCCGGAGCAGTTCTGGGCCGAGGCCGCGAAGGAACTCGACTGGTTCCAGCCCTGGACGAAGGTGATCGACGGCGAGGCACAGCATACGAAATGGTTCGTCGGGGGCAAGCTGAACCTCTCGCACAACTGCGTGGACCGTCATGCCTTGGGCGCGCGCAAAGATAAGGTAGCCATCCTGTGGGAGGGCGAGCCGGGCGAAGTGCGTCGGCTGACCTACGCCGACCTCCACGACGAGGTGCAACGATTCGCTAATGTGCTGAAGGGACTCGGCATCAAACGCGGCGACCGTGTGGCCATCTACATGGGCATGTGTCCGGAACTGGCGATCGCGCTGCTGGCCTGCGCGCGCATTGGCGCAATTCACTCGGTCATCTTCGGCGGATTTGCCGCGCACGCCATCTCCGACCGAGTGAATGACTCCGGCTGCGTGGCCGTCTTGACGCAGGACTCCAGCTACCGTCGCGGCGGTGAGGTGAAGCTGAAGTCGATTGTGGACCAGGCGCTCGAAAAGTGCCCCACGGTGAAGCATGTCGTGGTCTACCGCCGCTCCGGCACGCCCGTCGAGATGAAGGAAGGCCGCGACCTCTGGTGGGACGAGGCGATGTTGACCGCCTCGAAGGAGTG